>JBJTNR010000113.1:0-9298 GCA_046074145.1 Rhodoluna sp. | reverse complement strand
AATCAATCGCCGAAGATGTTGTCGCAAACGGCGCAACTATAAGCATTGACACCATGAACGCAGACACTGCAGAAATTGCAGTCGATTACGGAGCCACGATCATCAACGACGTATCGGGTGGTTTGGCCGACCCGCGCATTTTTGAGGTGGCTGCAAAAACCGGTGCCACTATGGTGATTTCACATTGGCGCGGATTTAGCCACGAGATGGACAACCTAAATCACTACGACGATGTTGCTCGCGAAGTTGCAAACGAACTTAATGGTCGAGTCAACGCTGCACTAGCTGCTGGTATTGCTCGCGACAAGATTGTGATTGATCCGGGCTTAGGTTTTGCAAAAAACATGGAACAAAACTGGAAGCTAGTTGCCCGTCTAGACGAAATCGAGCAACTCGGCTTGCCAGTGTTGGTTGGGGCAAGTCGCAAGCGCTTCATCGCCGGTGCACTCGATGACGAACTAGATGACGATCGCGAAATCTCAAACGAACGTCGTGATGTTGCAACCGCTGTGTTGACCGCACTGCTGCTGCAGAGAAATCTTTGGGGAGTTAGGGTGCACAACGTGCTAGCCACCAACGATGCCATTGCAGTGGTTGCCGCACTCAAAGCTGCAGAATAAAACTGCGCCCGCGCTTGGCAAAGCGTAGAGTTGACGGGTGTCCAACAAAATCAAAATTGCATTGACCGGTTTGCGCGTTTATGCGCACCACGGTGTCATGGATTTTGAAAGGGCCTATGGCCAATGGTTTGTGATTGACGCAAGCGTTTGGGTCGAAAACAAAAATCCAAAGTCTGCCGCCGACATTGACACCACAGTGCACTATGGCGAACTTGCCGATCAACTGGTTGCCGCCGCCAAGAGCGAACCGGTTGATTTGCTTGAGACGCTTGCAAACCGCTTGCTTGAGGTCGCGCTTAATTTTGGTGGAAAGAATTCACTGGTACTGAAGGCAAAAATATCCGTGCACAAACCTGAAGCTCCTATCGAACACGAATTTGGCGATGTATCGGTCACGGTAAAGGGCGAGCGAGATAAATAATTGGCTCAATCGGTTAAAGCCATTTTGGCCATCGGCGGCAATTTAGGAAAACGTCGAAAGACAATTCGTTCGGCGTTGAAGGCACTCGCGGTAACTCCGGGAATTAAAAAAGTAGTTTGCTCGCCGTTGGTTGAATCGGCGGCGATGACCGAAACCGGAATCGATGAAAGCAAACCGAATTATCTAAACGGTGTGGTGCGTATCGAGACTTCGCTTAAACCAAAAGAGCTTCTCGCCGAAATTCGTCGCATCGAGACTGAACATGGTCGCGTGCGCCTCGAGCGATGGGGCTCGCGAACGCTCGACATCGACATTGTGACTTTTGGTGACGAACTCAAAGTTGGTAAAGAGTTGACTATTCCTCACCCGCGCGCCTTTGAACGTGCGTTTGTGCTGGTTCCGTGGGCAATGCTCGAACCGGATGCAGTGTTGCCGGGGCACGGTTCGGTTAGTGAACTTGCCGAACCGATAAAAGATCAAGTCTGGCTAGCGAAATAATAGAACTCAAATGAAACCAATTAAGTTGCTAAACCTCTTGGCCTGGGCGGTGCTTTCGACCACAGCGGGGTTCTTGCTTCCAAAAATTGTGATTGCGAATGGCGGTGCGATTCCGGTTTCATCACTCAACATAATCGTCACTCTGCCGGCAATCGGCATCGTTCTGTTAGCAATGGCTATTCCGATGTTTCAATATCGACGCGCGCTAGCCGCAATGCTGAAAGATCCAAGTAAACCAAACCCAAAGCGAGTGAATCCGTTTTATGCAGTGCGCCTAGTGGTCTTAGCAAAGGCGATAGCAATTTCTGGCGCAATCTTCGTTGGGTGGCACATTGGTTTGGTTTGGTTGCAACTAACTTCGCCCATAGTTCCGTCGACCACTGGGCAAAATGCTTTTGGTTTGTTAGGTTCGGCAGTGATGTTAGTTTGCGCAATCATCGTCGAGAGAATTTGTCGCATCACCGATAGTGGCGATGGCGATGTAGCCAACAATTCCGAAGCGAGCGCGGCTTGAGCGGCGGTCGCCTAAGTGTTGGCATTATTGGTGCCGGCCCGGTTGGTGCAGTGCTGGGGCAAGCGTTGGCGTCGGCGGGACACGTGGTAATCGGCATTTCAACATCGAGCCCCAAAAACATCGAACGCGTTGAAACGTTACTTCCACACGTTCCGCTAATGAGCGTTCCGCAAATTGTAGAAGAAGCCGATTTTGTTCTGATGGCGATTCCGCCGAAAGAAATTGCCGCGATGGTCGGCGGTATTGCCGAAGCCAAACTGTGGCGTCAGGGGCAAATGGTTGTTCACACCGCCGGTGAATTTGGTTATGGAATCTTAAATCCGGCTGCGCTTTCCGGAGCAATCACGCTGGCAATTCATCCGGCTATGACTTTCACCGGAACTTCAATGGACTTAGTCCGCATTCGCGAAAGTTACTTTGCGGTGGCTGCACCAAACGTTGCGCTGCCAATCGCACAAGCGTTGGTAATCGAAATGGGCGCAGAGCCAATTGTGATTTCAGAAGATGACCGCGCAACTTATTACGAGGCAATCTCGGTGGCAAACAACTTCAGCAAGATGATTGTTAATCAGGCAATCGGTTTACTCGAGGGTGTTGGCATCGAGAATCCGCGAGGACTTCTCGGTCCCGTGATTCGAAGTTCGGTGGAGCAGGCGCTGATTGAGGGGCACACTCCGATTGATCCGGAGTCGCTGCTAGAGCCCTGATAAGAGCGACCACGGTAAAAGATTTACCCGATGCCATTGCACCCGCTCGAGATGCAGGCAAGGTTATTTCTTTTGTGCCGACCATGGGTGCGTTGCACACCGGTCACCTGTCGCTGATTCACCAAGCTAGGTTGCACTCTGACTTCGTTGTGGTTTCGATATTTGTAAACCCGCTGCAATTCGGTAAGGGCGAGGACTTCGAAGATTACCCGCGCACACTCGAAGACGATGTTAAAAAACTCGAGATCGCAGATGTCGATGTGCTCTGGGCGCCAACCGTTAATGACGTGTATTCGGGCAACACCGATATCTCGCAGCACGCCGGCCCGATTGGCGATCTTTACGAAGGTGCATCACGTCCTGATCACTTCGACGGAATGCTAACCGTGGTGGCAAAACTTTTTGATCGAGTAAAACCGAATGTGGCGCTGTTTGGGCAAAAAGATGCTCAGCAAGTTTTCTTGGTGAAGCAAATGGTTAAGCGATCTTTCCCGCAAATAAAGATTCTCGAAGCTCCGACCTATCGAGAGCCAACCGGTCTAGCCATGTCGAGTCGCAATCGCTATCTAACCTCCGAAGAATTTCAGGCGGCTTCGATTATTGCAACGGCTCTTCGGGCTGGAAAAGTGGGAGCCACTAGCGCGAGTGCTTCCATCGCGGCCGCGACAATCATCCTGGCAAAGGAACCAAAGGCTAAACTGGACTACATTGCCCTCGTCGATGCCGACACCTTTGAGCCCGTTTCTGACGGATTCGTTGGTCGGGCAATCTTGTTAATCGCCGTGGTGATAGGCAAGACCCGCTTGATTGACAACACCGAAATAATTTTTTAGGAGCCGTGCATGACCGACAACCAGGTCACACCAGCTGACGAGCAAGATAATGAACAAGACCTGCCTGAGCAGATTGAAGTTCGCCTTGCCAAGCGTGAGCGCCTAAATGCAACCGGTGATGCTTACCCGGTTAGTTTGCCAATTACCCACACCATCGATGGCGTGCGCGAGGCTTATCCGAATCTTGAAATTGATGTAGCTACCGGAGACAAGGTTGCCCTTGCCGGTCGAATTGTGTTTCAGCGCAACACCGGAAAGCTTTGCTTCGCAACTTTGCAGTCTGGTTCTGGTCAAAGAATTCAAGCGATGCTTTCACTCGACAAGGTTGGCGAAGAGCGCCTAGAAGAGTGGAAAGAACTTGTTGACCTAGGCGACCATGTTTTTGTTGCCGGCGAGGTAATTACTTCGAAGCGCGGCGAGCTTTCAATCTTGGCCGATGAGTGGTTGATGGCGGCTAAGACCATTCGCCCTTTGCCTAACCTGCACAACGAACTCGGCGAAGAATATCGAGTGCGCCACCGCTATGTAGATTTGATTGTTCGCGATCGGGCGCGCGAGGTTGTTCAGATACGCGCGAACGTAATGAAGTCTTTGCGTCGAACATTTGACCAAGAGGCATTCGTCGAAGTAGAAACTCCGATGCTTCAAACCATTCACGGCGGCGCATCGGCTCGTCCGTTCAAGACTCACTCCAACGCCTTTGACACCGAATTGTTTTTACGCATCGCTCCAGAACTTTTCTTAAAGCGCGCGGTGGTTGGCGGAATCGACAGAGTTTTTGAAATCAACCGCAACTTTAGAAACGAAGGCGCCGATCGCACACACTCACCAGAGTTTGCAATGCTCGAGGCATATCAGGCATACGGCGACTACAACTCGATTGCAGACCTCACCCAGAAGCTAATTCAAAATGCAGCCATGGATGTTTTCGGTTCGCACCAAGTCGAACTAGACGGCGGCGAAGTAAACGATCTTGGTGGCGAGTGGCCACGAATTTCGATGTATGAATCTCTAAGCGAAGCAGCTGGCGTAGAAATTACTCCGGAAACCTCGATGACCGAATTGAAAAAAATTGCCGACAAGGTTGAAATCGAAATCGATCACCCGCTTGCCGGAAAATACGTCGAAGAGCTTTGGGAACACTTCGTTAAGAGCGGACTCACCAAACCGACATTCGTTATTGACTTCCCGGTAGACACATCACCACTGACTCGCGATCACCGCAGCAAAGCCGGAGTGGTTGAGAAGTGGGATCTATACATCCGTGGCTATGAACAGGCGACTGGCTATTCGGAATTGGTTGACCCGGTTATTCAGCGCGCGAGATTTGTTGAGCAGGTAACTCTGGCTGCCGCCGGCGACCCAGAGGCAATGAAGCTCGACGAAGAATTCTTGAAAGCACTCGAATTCGGAATGCCACCTTCGGGCGGAATGGGAATGGGAATCGATCGCCTGCTGATGTCGATGACCGGCCTTGGCATTCGCGAAACCATCATGTTCCCGTTGGTCAAATAATCCATGGATACCAGCGTTCTGATTGAGGCGCTCTTGGCGCTGATTCCGCCGGTTGCCGTGGGCGGATTGTTTTGGGTAATCATGCGCTCGATTCTGCGAGCCGACAGCACCGAGCGTAAGGTCTATGCCGAAATGGAGACCGAGATGCGCAAGAAACAGGCCAAAAAGCCCGCTGCGAAGCCTAAAGCCTTGAGCGAACACGCCCCTAAAAAGCGCAAGTAGCGACCTAACATTTCTACATGGCATCACAAGTGGGTGCCTTAAGGAGTAGAGATGTTCGAGAAATTTACCGATAAGGCTCGTCGAGTCGTTGTGCTCGCTCAAGAAGAAGCGAAGCTGCTAAATCACAACTACATCGGTACCGAACACATCTTGCTTGGATTAATTCACGAAGGTGAAGGAGTTGCCGCGAAGGCGCTCGAAGCGCTCGGCATCAATCTAGATTCGGTGCGCGAACAGGTTCAAGAAATTATCGGTCAGGGGCAGCAGGCTCCAACTGGGCACATTCCATTTACTCCGCGTGCAAAAAAAGTTCTTGAACTTTCGCTTCGTGAAGCTTTGCAACTTGGTCACTCTTACATCGGCACCGAACACTTGCTGCTCGGTTTGATTCGCGAGGGTGAGGGTGTTGCTGCTCAGGTGCTAACCAAACTTGGCGCCGACACCAACCGCGTGCGTCAGCAGGTTATCAACTTGCTTTCTGGTTTCCAAGGAAAAGAAACCGTTGCAGTTGGCGGCGACAACCAAGAAAAGCAAAAGGGTTCGCAGATTCTCGATCAGTTTGGTCGCAATCTAACCCAAGCCGCAGCCGATGGAAAGCTAGACCCAGTTATTGGTCGCGAGCGTGAAATCGAACGCGTGATGCAAATTCTTTCTCGTCGTTCTAAGAACAACCCAATCTTGATCGGTGAACCTGGTGTCGGTAAGACCGCTGTAGTTGAAGGTTTAGCGCAAGCGATTGTCGACGGCAATGTTCCTGAAACTTTAAAGGGCAAGCAGCTTTACACACTAGACATGGGTTCGCTGATTGCTGGCTCTAGGTACCGCGGTGATTTCGAAGAGCGCCTAAAGAAGGTAACCAAAGAAATTCGCACTCGCGGCGACATTATTACTTTCATCGACGAGATTCACACGCTGGTTGGTGCCGGTGCTGCCGAAGGTGCAATCGATGCGGCTTCGATATTGAAGCCGCTGCTGGCACGCGGTGAGTTGCAGACCATCGGTGCAACCACACTCGATGAATACCGCAAGCACTTTGAAAAAGATGCCGCACTCACTCGACGTTTTCAGCAGGTCACGGTTAACGAACCGACCTTGCCTCAGTCAATCAATATCTTGAAGGGTCTTCGCGACCGCTACGAGATTCACCACAAGGTTTCGATTACCGATGGGGCACTAGTTGCTGCCGCGCAGCTTTCCGATCGATACATCACCGATCGGTTCTTGCCAGACAAGGCAATCGACCTTATCGACGAAGCCGGCGCACGTTTGCGTTTGGCAATTCTTTCTTCGCCACCTGAGCTTAAAGAAATCGAAGAAAAGATTGCGGCTCTAAAGAGCGAAAAAGAGCAAGCAATCGAGAATCAAGATTTCGAACTTGCTGCCACCAAGCGTGACGAAGAGAAGAAGCTCAACATCGAACGCGTGAAGATGGAAAAGCAATACCGCGCCGGAAGCGTTGCCGCACAGGGCATCGTCGATGAAGGCCTAATCGCCGAAGTATTGGCACAGGCGACCGGTATTCCGGTATTCAAGCTCACCGAAGAAGAGAGCGCGAAGTTGATCTTCATGGAAGACGAACTTCACAAGCGAGTCATCGGTCAAGAAGATGCGATTGCTGCGATTTCGAAATCGATTCGTCGTCAGCGCGCTGGTTTGAAAGATCCAAACCGTCCATCGGGTTCGTTTATTTTTGCTGGTCCAACCGGTGTCGGAAAAACC
Organism: Rhodoluna sp.; assembly: GCA_046074145.1. GTDB lineage: Bacteria > Actinomycetota > Actinomycetes > Actinomycetales > Microbacteriaceae > Rhodoluna. Next base: position 2,249 of record JBJTNR010000113.1, on the reverse strand, counting down.
GAGCTCGCCAAGGCTCTTGCCGAATTCCTATTCGACGACGAGGGCGCGCTTATTTCGCTCGACATGTCTGAGTACGGCGAAAAGCACACCGTTTCACGTTTGTTCGGCGCCCCTCCAGGGTTCGTCGGCTTCGAAGAAGGTGGCCAGCTCACCGAGAAGGTTCGACGCAAACCATTCAGCGTTGTGCTGTTCGATGAGATCGAGAAGGCACACCCGGATATCTTCAACTCGCTACTTCAGATTCTTGAAGAAGGTCGCTTGACCGATGGTCAGGGTCGCGTTGTTGATTTCAAGAACACCATCATCATCATGACCACCAACCTAGGAACTCGCGACATTTCTCGCGGCACCATGGGCTTCGCGCTCGAAGGCGACAACGCCAACGAATACGAACGCATGAAGGGCAAGGTCAACGAAGAGTTGAAGAAGAGTTTCCGTCCGGAATTCTTGAACCGTGTTGATGAGACCATCGTGTTCCCTCAGCTAACCAAACCTGAGTTGGTTCAAATCGTCGATCTATTTGTGAAGCGCCTAGCTCTTCGCCTAGAAGATCGCGACATGACTCTTGCGGTTACACCGGCAGCGAAAGATCGCCTTATCGAGATTGGTTTCGACCCAACTCTCGGTGCTCGTCCGCTTCGTCGTGCTGTGCAGCGCGAGGTAGAAGACAAGCTGAGCGAGAAGATTCTGCACGGTGAATTGCTAAACGCAGCGCACGTCGACGTTGACTTTGTAAATGGTGAATTCGTATTCACCAGCAAAGATCGCGTCGTCGAACCTGCTATCGGCTAGCCTTTAGACATGACCGGCAAGATTCAGGTGCGTCAGGCGCGCACCGAAGACATTAGAGCGATTCAGGCACTGCGTGCCCCGCTCGAAGGCGCCGGTGCAAAATTACTCGCGCACGAACTTGTCACCATGTTCGAAGCAGTTCCGGAATTCCTAGTTGCGGTTGATGAGAAATCAAATGTCGTTGGTGCCGGTGCGCTACACGTGATGTGGGAAGACCTTGCCGAGGTGCGTTCGATGGTGGTCGCCGAGAATTTGCGCGGTCAGGGAATCGGTCACGCAGTGTTGACCGCTCTGCTTGAGCGAGCCACCGGACTGGGCATCAAGCGAGTTTTTTGCCTAACTTTTGAAACCGATTTTTTTGCTAGCCACGGATTCGAACCGATTTCAGATGTTCCAGTGGACGAATCAACATTCAATCAAATGGCACTCTCTCACGACGATGGTGTTGCCGAATTTCTCGATCTCGCTCGCGTGAAGCAAAACACGCTGGGAAATACTCGAATGCTGAAGATGCTGGGGTCTAAGGGCTAATTTAGATTGCAATGAGCAATTCAAAAGATCCTTATGAAAGACGCGCAGCTCGCGGTGTAGCAAAACCAAAGAGCAAACGAATCTATTGGATTCGTCGCGGAATGGCGTTGGCGCTTGTTGCCGTGTTGGTTTGGTTGGCTTGGACAGCGGTCGCGGCCATCGGTGGTTTTGTAAGTGGAATTTTTGGTGGCGGCCAGACGCAGGGTTCAACAACAACGACTGACGGAAAAGTTGCAGCCTGCGATCCGGCAAAGCTTGCTTTGGTGCCACTGGTTCTCGATGACGGCGGAAACAGCGCAGCTTCATTTGCAATTGGAGTAAATCCATTTTTTGCTTATTCGATTACAAACAACAGCAAGGTAGATTGCACATTCGACCTTGGCACCAAAGAAACTTATTTCACCGTTAGTAGCGGCAGCGAAACCATTTGGTATTCGGGTGATTGCCAGGGGCGCGATCAACTAGTCAGTTTGCCGATAACAATCAAAGCCGGAGAAACGAAAAAGAGCACGGCTAACGATTGGTATCGTGTGCGTTCGAGTTCGAGTGGCTGTGGCGCCGAACAAACTCCGGTGACTGCTGCCGGTGCTTCGTATCACCTAAGTGTTAGCGTGAGCGGACTCACCTCTAAGGCAACGCAACAGTTCGTCCTAAACTAATCGAGTGAACATCAAGCGCATTGCGATTATTGGCACCGGGTCAATGGGCTCGGCCATACTCGCGGGCTTGTTGAAGTCTGGATTCAATCCGGATCAAATCTCGGTGAGCACCAAATCGACCGAAAGTGCCGAACGTCTGGCTGATGAGATGGGTGTGCTGTCATACGCCATGGAGAACGGCGACGACGCAAACCAAATGGCAGTTTCCGGAGCCGATGTTGTTTTGATTGCAGTGAAGCCTACATATGTGGTCGAGGTGTTGGCTGA
>JBJTNR010000112.1:0-10471 GCA_046074145.1 Rhodoluna sp. | reverse complement strand
GCAAGTAGTTCAAGTTTGGAAGGTGCCGAAGAAGATCCACCTCGAATAACCGACTCGGTAAGTACGTCGCCATCGCGGGTAATTAGAACTAACTTCAGGGTCGAGCTATCGCGGCGATAAAGTTCACGGGCCGCCGAAAGGTCATCCACGATTACGACATTTGATAGCAGAGAAAGAATTCCAGTTGGTGCGTCTACCACCTCGGCTGCAGCGCGAGCGCCGTCGATATTTGGAATCGAACTTGCGGCTCCGCGCTGATCCACATCGGCAACTACTAGCTCTACTCGACCGCCGTCGTTTCGCTTAAGGTGCTCGATTGCCGCCAAACCTTCTTCGCGTGATTCCGCTACCAGCGCATCAGCCAACGGTCCAAGGGCTGCGGCAATTGCAATTTCGAAACCATTCTGGATGTTCATGTGACTTGCAACTAGTCCACGGATACCGCGAAGGCCAGCCGATGCAATTTCAGATGCACCGTCTTTTTGCTCAAGGGTTAGATTCAGCGCAGAACGCTTCGCGGCTAAGGAGTCGCGCTCACGTTCGGTTTGGTGAATTTCTTCACGAAGAGTTTCAATGCGACCGGCTGCTTCAGACACCGCACGCTGTGCATTTTCGTACCGCGACTTTAGCCCGTTGTCTTCTGGGGACTGCTGGCTCTGCAGTTGAGATTCGAGTGTTTCGTATTCCGCGCGACGAGCAGAGTGACGATCGCGTGCCTCGTTGAGTGCGCCATCATGACGGATACTTTCATCGCGCAAGCTGGCAAGTTTCGATTCGGCGACAGCCGCTTCGTTTGCTAAACGAGCCTTCTCGAGATCGAACTTCGAGATCAACGCGTTTTGTTCGGCAACTTGATTGTCGAACTCTTCGAGCGCGTCTCGAGCCGAGTTGCGAACAGCTTCTGCGCTGTGTAGGGCTTGCTTTAAAGATTCAACAGTGTTGCCGAGTTCTGTCGCGGCACTCGCGGCAGCTTCTGCCTCGGCATCAAGTGCGGCCGGATCAAGTAGCGCACCGGTTACTTCTGCCTGCTGACTTAAGAGTGCAACACGTTGATTCGCAATCGAAAGCAGCGAACGAAGTCTTTCAGAGAGCGAATCGAATTGATAAGAAAGATTTCTGGCGTGATCTAGATCAGGCGAAACTTGAGCATCCTCGAGCTGACCAAGACGCGAAGTGTTTTCGGTCAGCATGGATTGCAAAATATTTCTTTCGGCACGACGGTCGGCTTCGCTCTTCGATGTCTCTTCAAGACCCGCGTAGAGTTCCGAAATATCTGCGGCTAACAAACGTGCCTTTGCGTCACGAACTGCCGAAGCAATGCCTTGAGCCTCGCGAGCAACTTCGGCTTGTTGGCCAAGCGGCTTTAGTTGGCGACGAACTTCGCCGGCAAGGTCATTGAGTCGAGTTAGGTTTGCCTGCATCGCTTCGAGTTTGCGCTCGGTTTTTTCTTTACGGCGACGGTGCTTCAAAATACCGGCGGCTTCTTCGATGAATCCTCGGCGTTCTTCTGGTGTCGCCTTGAGCACGGAATCTAATTGACCCTGACCAACGATGACGTGCATTTCGCGGCCTAAACCCGAGTCGCTGAGCAATTCCTGAACATCTAGTAGGCGACAAGGCTCGCCATTAATCGCGTACTCGCTGCCGCCATTGCGAAACAGAGTTCTTGAGATTGTAACTTCGGCGTAGTCGATTGGAAGGGCACCATCGTGGTTATCGATAGTCAAGACGACTTCGGCGCGACCGAGAGGCCCTCGAGTTGAGGTACCCATAAAGATGACGTCTTCCATCTTGCCTCCGCGAAGGCTTTTGGCTCCCTGTTCACCCATTACCCAGGCGAGGGCGTCGACGACGTTAGATTTTCCTGAACCGTTTGGTCCAACCACGGCGGTAACGCCCTTTTCGAATTCAAATGTGGTTGGTTGTGCGAACGACTTAAAGCCTTTAAGGGTGAGGCTCTTGAGATACAAGCTAACTCCCCCGCAACGAACAGATTATTGATGGCGGCGACTAGCCGCAGAACTCAAAAATACCTTATTTCTAGGGTGCCGATTGCCAGCATGCGCCTATCCGCGTAGTTTCTGGCAATTCGGGCAGTAGTGGCTGCCTCGATTCATCCATGAATCACGCCGAATTGGCTTGCCACATCGAGCGCAAGGCAGCCCGGTTTGGCCATAGGCATTCAGGGAAACTGCAAAATAGCCGCTTTCGCCATTGACGTTTTTGTATTTTTCGTCGAAACTCGTGCCACCTTCGCCTACCGCGCGAGCCAAAATTGCACGGATATTTTCGAATAGCTCTTTGGCTTTGGCGGTCGAAATTGAATCGGCCGGTTGGTCGTAGTGCAAACGGGAAGCCCAAAGTGCTTCGTCTGCATATATGTTGCCTATTCCGCTCACGGTTTGTTGATCTAAAAGCACACGCTTGATGCCAGAAGATTTCTTTTTAAGTCTCGACAAAACCCAATCAAGATCGAAATTCGCATCGAGCGGGTCGCGTCGAATATGAGCAGCCTGGGTTGGGATCTTGTTTAGCCAAGCACTTTTTAAATTTTTACTTCCGGTGAAGCCACCTGGGCCGCCATCTTCGGTAGCCACCAATTCATCGATCGCGAGCGAGCCAAAAAGACGTTGATCGATGAATCGAAACTCCAGCCGCTTGCCTTTTTTGGTTTCCACTCGAATCACCACTCGAGTCAACTTGTCTTCTGGTTCGCCAACTGCTCTAAGCAGCATTTGTCCGCTCATGCCAAGGTGACCAACTATTGCTAGCTCGCGCGATTCGCCAGCCACCTCTATCGGCATCCATAGGAATTTTCCACGCCGCACTACGCCAAGGATTTTTGCGCCCTTGAGTGTTTTAACAAAATCTTTACTGTCGCCAGGGTGTCGTTTGAGCGAACGCGCATCTCGGATTTCGATTGCAGATATGGTTGCGTCGATTAGTGCCGGTGCGAGTCCGGCTCGAACGGTTTCGACCTCGGGAAGTTCGGGCATTAAAGTTTGGCGAGTGCGTCTATTGCGGCTTCTGTTTCTGCGCTCTTTCGAGATTTTCCTTTGCCGCTACCGATAACAAGTTCGCCTACAGAAACATTGGCGGTGAACACGCGGTCGTGATCTGGGCCTTCGAATGTTGTCGTATAAACCGGCGCCGGTTTGCCTGATTCTTGAACCCGCTCTTGCAAAGTTGTTTTCGGGTCGCTATCGGCACGCAACTTATCCGTGTCTTCGAGCAGTGGGAAAACTTCTCGTTCGATAAAACCCTTGGCGGCATCGAGGCCTTTGGAAACATAAATTGCGCCGAGCACGGCTTCGAAAGTATCTGCCAGCAGATTTAACTTTGAGCGGCCACCAGTTTGGTCTTCGCCTTTGCCGAGCAAAATATATTCGCCAATTCCAAGCTTGGCTGCTACCGCGGCGAGCGCGCGTGCCGATACAACTGCGTTTTTAACTTTGGTTAGTTCGCCCTCGGGAAGATCGTGCAATAGATCGTGAATATGTGCCGTAACGACAAATCCCAACACCGAATCCCCGAGAAACTCGAGTCTTTCGTTGTTGGGAATATTGCCGTGTTCGTATGAATACGAACGGTGAGTCAATGCGAGTTCGAGCAACTGGGGCTCGATGTCAACGCCTAAGCGATTGCATAGAACGTCGATGTTCATCGCGGAGACTTTATTTAAGCGTCAGCGACCTTGCGGCCCTTGTATTCAAGGAACAATGCGTTGCCGGCTGAGTCTTCAACAAGTTTTGCGCGGTGAGGCAAGCTGTAAACGGTCTTGCCGTTTTCTACGGTCTTGACCAAGGCAACTTCAGCTGCCTTCCACTGCGAACGACGTGCGTGAGTGCGGGCGCGAGATAGGCGTCTCTTTGGTACTGGCATGGTACTTACTCTTCCTTTTTCGTAAAACTCTCTAGTGCGCTCCAGCGCGAATCAATCGGCGCTTCGTGCACGTGATGCGGGTTGTCGGCCAACTTCACTCCACATTCCGCGCACAAACCAAGACAATCGGCTTTGCAGAGAGGGTGGAGCGGAAGATTTAGAACTACCGCATCACGGATAACTGATTCGAGGTCGATTTGCTCGTCCTCAATGACATAGTCATCCTCGTTGCTTAAAGAATAGGCGAAAAGTTCTTGGAAATCTACCTCAATCGGCACCACCAGGGGCTCTAGGCACCTGCTGCACTGGGCTTCGGCGTCGACGAATACCTCGCCGGTAGCCAAAATGCCCTCGTGAACCGACTCGAATCTAGCGTCGAGGTCTAGGTCTACACCGGCTGGCACCGTGGCAATTCCCTCGCCGAGCGGTTCTGGCATCACGATGTCGAGATTGAACTCACGCATCAGTCCAGGTTTGTGCATTAGATCATGCACCGAAACTTTGAAGTCATCGGCCATTAGTTGGCCTTTCGGTTCGCCGCACTTGCCTTGAGTGCCTTCACTACCGAAGTGGTTACATATTTTTCAACTTCACCATCGAGGTCGACAACCTGTTTTACCAACGAACTGGAAACGTGGCCGAATACCGGGTCGGCTGGAATGAAAACTGTTTCGACTCCGGTGAGATCACGATTTACCTGCGCCATTGGCAATTCATAGTCGAGGTCGACGTTATTTCTGAAACCTTTGACCAATGCGGTTGCGCCGACCATCTTGCAATAGTTCACCAAAAGTCCGCTGTCGAGACTGTCGACAGAAATTTTGGCTGGACCGCTGATGTTTTTTTCGGCCAAGCTTGCCTTGATTAGCTCGATACGTTCAAAGCTCGAGAATGCCGGAGTCTTTTTTGGATTGTGCACTACGACGATGTGAATTTCTTCAAACAACTTGGAGGCGCGAGCGATTATGTCGAGGTGCCCAAGTGTAATTGGGTCGAACGAGCCCGGATAAACCGCGATTGAAGCCATGCAAATAGATTAGCCGAGCAAAATCGGCTTGGCTATGGCGATTATGCTTTGGCCAGGTTTGACTGCGCTGCTTGGTCGAGTCTTTCGAGCGCTTCGGCTAGATTTTGGTGACGCTCCAATGTCGGGTCGCTTTCGAATAACGCTGCAGCTTCATCACGCGCCAATTGAATTAGAGATGCGTCGGCAACTACCCGAAGTAATCTCAAACTCGAACGGCCTCCCGATTGCGATTGACCTAGCACATCGCCCTCACGACGAAGTTCGAGATCTATCTCGCTGAGCTTGAATCCATCTAGGGTATCGGCAACGGCTTGAACACGTTCGAGCGCAATTGAACCTTCTTCGGCGGCAGTAAGCAATAAGCACAGTCCAGGATTTCCACCTCGGCCCACTCGACCGCGAAGCTGATGCAACTGACTTATTCCAAATCTTTCGGCATCCAGAATTACCATCACGGTGGCATTTGGCACGTCAACGCCTACTTCGATCACAGTGGTCGAAACTAAAACATCAATTTCCTTTGCCGCAAAGCGAACCATCGTGTCAGCTTTTTCTTCGCTCGACATTCGTCCGTGCAGCGTTTGAATTATCAGCCCGGCAAGCGCTGCCACCTTGCGAAGCGAATCAGTAATGCCAATCGCAGAAGCTAGCGGACGTTTTATTTTCTTGGCAAATTCCGCAGCTTGTACATCAGTGCCGTCAAGGAAAGTTAGTTCTTCGGCGGCTGCTCCACCGGATTCAATAAGTTCTTCGCCGGTGTCGTTCTCATCTATACGTGGACAAACCACGAAGGCCTGACGACCGCTAGCTACCTCTTCGGCAATTCGTTGCCAGGTACGAGCGACAAGCCCCGGTTGTTCCAGTTGCACCACATGGGTAGTGATTCCCTGTCGACCCGCCGGAAGTTCGGTGAGCGTAGAAATATCTAAATCACCAAAAACAGTAACTGCCAAAGTTCGAGGAATCGGCGTTGCAGTCATTGCCAATACGTGCGGCGGCAGTTTTCCTTTTAGGCGAAGAGCTTCGCGTTGATCAACACCGAATCGATGTTGCTCGTCGACAACTATTAGTGCCAAATCAAGAAATTCAACTTTTTCGGCGATGAGTGCGTGCGTGCCGACAACCAAATGCGCCTTGCCACTAACTAATTGAAGTAAGGCGCGTTTGCGATCGGCGGTTGGCATTTGACCGGTCAGCAAAGTCAACCCGAGCTCTTTGGCAAGCTCTGGGCCAAGTGTTGATTCGATGGACTTAAAGTGTTGGGCTGCGAGTACCTCGGTCGGAGCAAGAAGTGCAGCTTGCCCCCCGGAATCTGCAGCGGTCAACATGGCTCGAAGTGCGACCAGAGTTTTTCCGGTACCAACTTCACCCTGCAAAAGGCGATGCATCGGGTGATCTTTTTCAAGATCCGCTGAAATTTGATTGCCGACTTCGATTTGTCCGTTGGTCAAATTAAACGGTAGTCGCTGATCAAATGTCTTCAACCAACCCTCGGTTTTGGCAATGCGTGGCGTGGTTTTTGCGTGGGCATTTTCGGCTCGGCGCTTTAGCAAAGTTGCCTGTAACAAAAAGGCTTCGTGATGCTTCAAAGTGTTTCTGGCTTGTTGCCACTCTGCGTTAATCTCCGGGCGATGAATTTGATGAAGTGCACGGTCAAGCGAAAGCAGTTCATTCGCCTCGATTACCTCGGTTGGCAATTCGTCTTCAACCGGCGACAAGGTGTCGAGCACAATTGCCATTGATTTTTGAATTGACCAAGTGGTCACCGTGGAGCTTGCTGGATAAATCGGAATTGGCAAATCCGCCCAGCGCTTAGCTTCGGCCTCGGAAATGTCGTCGGCGAACAATTCATAGTCGGGGTGCGCAAGCTGTAGCTTGCCTTGATAACTGCCAACCTTGCCGGCAAATAATCCGCGGCTGCCGGGTTTTAATTCCTTCTGGCGCCAGGCTTGGTTAAAGAAAGTAAGACTCATGTAACCATTGCCGTCGGTGATGCGCACTTCGAGGATGCTTCCGGTACGACCGCGCATCCGCCGTTCTTTTACGTCAACTATTTCGGCAACCACTGTCGAGCTTTCACCAAGCGGTATTTCGCTGATAGGAGTCAGTTCACCTCGCGATGAATAGCGACGCGGGTAGTGCTGCAGCAAATCGGCAACCGTATGCAGGCCGAGATGTTTGGCAAATGATTTGGCTGTTCGATCACCGAGTACGCGTTGAAGCGGTTCGAGTGGAAGCAACATGTCTCTATCTTTGTGCTTGTAGCTGATAGTCGGCGGTAGGCTGACAAATCATGACACGAATCATTGGCGGTATTGCCGGCTCGCGCCAACTTAATTCACCAGCGAAGGTGACCAGGCCAACCAGCGATCGTATTCGCGAAGCGGTATTTAATCGGCTCGCCGCCAGAGACTTAGTTGATGCAGCGCGAGTTTTGGATCTTTACGCTGGAACCGGTGCACTGGCACTCGAAGCCATTAGCCGAGGTGCAAAATCCGGAGTGCTTGTCGAACGAGATGGCAAAGCGGCAGCTGTTTGTGTGAAAAATTCTCAATTAATTCAAAAGGCTCTTGAAAAAGAGGGGTACCAGGATTCGTCAGTAAAAGTTGTAAACAAATCTGTCGCATCATTTTTAGCTACCGATAACGGTGAGTACGACTTGGTTTTTATCGATCCGCCTTATGAAATATCGAATCAAGAGGTTTCCGAAAATCTCATTGCGCTGGTCGACCGTTTAGCAAAAAATGCAGTTGGTATGGTTGAAAGGTCTAGTCGAAATGCGCTTTTAGATTTACCTATGGGGCTGCAATTGACCGAAGAAAAAAATTACGGCGACACCAATATTTATTGGCTCGAACTCGAGTAATTACTTTAGATGGCGCTCAGGTTTGCCAACGTAAACCTGTTGTGGGCGACCGATTTTTGTTGCCGGGTCAACATTCATTTCGCGCCAGTGAGCAATCCATCCTGGAAGACGACCAACTGCAAACAGTGCGGTAAACATGTGTGGCGGGAAACCTAGAGCCTTGTAAATTACGCCGGTGTAGAAATCGACGTTTGGGTATAGCTTTCGCTCTTGAAAATAAGGATCGTTAAGCGCGGCTTGTTCTAGTTCTTTCGCGATGTCCAAAAGCGGATCTTTCACGCCGAGTGATTCGAGAACCTGATCGGCAGTCGCCTTGACTATGCGTGCGCGAGGGTCGATGTTTTTGTAAACACGGTGGCCAAAGCCCATCAGACGAATTCCGTCTTCTTTGTTTTTGACCTTTGAAATAAAGTCTTGAACCGACATGCCTGAGTCGTGAATCTCGTTAAGCATTTGCAGTACCGCTTCGTTTGCGCCGCCGTGCAAAGGTCCAAATAGTGCGTTGATCCCAGAGGAAACAGATGCAAACAAATTGGCTTGACTAGAACCAACTAGGCGAACTGTAGAAGTTGAACAGTTTTGTTCGTGATCGGCGTGTAGCACTAACAGTGTTTCCATCGCCTTAGTTACAACCGGGTTTTGAATGTATTTTTCGGCCTTGTTTCCAAAGTTCAGGTGCAAAAAGTTTTCGACATATGAAAGCGAATTTTCTGGATAAAGCAGCGCCTGACCGAGACTCTTCTTATGCGCGTAAGAAGCCAACACAGGCAACTTCGCTAGCAAGCGAATTGTGGAGATGTGAACTTGCTTCGGATCATGAGTATCTAGAGAATCCTGGTAAAAAGTTGAAAGAGCGGTAACGCCCGCTGCAAGCACAGCCATCGGGTGCGCATTTTGTGGCATTGCTTCGAAAAGATTCTTCAAACTTTCGTTGATTAGCGTGTGATTACGAATTTCGTCTTCAAATTCTTGAAGTTCCGCTGACGTTGGCAACTCACCGTAAATCAACAACCACGCGGTTTCTAAAAATGATTTGGTTCCAGCTAATTCTTCGATTGGATAGCCGCGGTGACGAAGAATTCCCTTGTCGCCGTCAATAAAAGTAATTGCAGATTTTGTCGAAGCTGTATTTACAAAACCTTGATCGTAAGCGGTGAGTCCGGTGGCTGCAGTTAGTTTTGAAATGTCGACTGCCGAGTGACCTTCTACGGCAGGAATGACTGGAAATTCTGCGACGACATCGCCATAAGACACTGTTACTTTGTCGTTCGAGGTCATCGAAACTCCTGCTGCTTTTTTTCTTGGGCCCGATTAGGCCTTGGACAAGCCTATTCCATCGTGCAATCGTCGAGCCGCCTCGGCAATTTTGTCATCGGTTGCGGTGAGCGAGAACCTAACAAAGTCTGTGCTGTGTTCACCATAAAAAGTTCCCGGCACTACAACGATGCCCAATTCGGCCATTCGATCAACCGTCTTCCAACAATCTTCGCCAAGGGTTGCCCATAGATAGAGTCCAGCTTGGCTGTCAGCAAGTTTGAAGCCAAAGGCTCGAACCGCCGCCAATAAAATTTCTCGTCGTTCGCGGTAGAGCTCTTTTGCGACCGCGACGTGATCTTCGTCGCCAAGTGCAACGACCATTGCCTTTTGTACTGGCCAGGGGGTGTTGAGCCCCGAGTGCATGCGAAGGTTGACGAGTCCTTTAATTAGCGAAGCCTCGCCCACCGCAAAAGCGGCGCGATAACCTGCCATGTTCGACTGCTTGCTGAGTGAATAAACCGACAGCACTCCCTCGTGGCTGTCGCCACAAACGCGCGGATCCAGAACGCTCGGAATTAGTTGGTCGCGCCATTCGCCCCAACCGAGTTCGGCATAGCATTCATCGCTAGCGAGAAGCGCTCCGAGTTGGCGTGCTCGATCAACCGCAAGTTTCATTTCAGCAACAGTCAGTACGCGACCGTCAGGATTGCCTGGCGAATTAATCCAAATCAATTTCGCATTCGCCGGCCACTTCATTGGGTCGTCTTCAGAAACGATTTTGGCGCCACACATCGCTGCACCAACAACGTAAGCCGTATAGGCAACTTTCGGTTGAACGACAACATCGCCCGGACCAAGACCCATCAAAAGTGGAAGCCAAGAAATTAATTCTTTCGAGCCAATTGTTGGCATTACCTGTTCCGGACTTAATTCTGAAACGCCTCGGCGACGTGCGTACCATTCGACAACTGCATTTTTAAATTCCGGCGAACCAGCCGTCGAAGGATATCCGGGTGCGTTTGAAGCGTCGTTTAGTGCGTCTTGAATTATTGACGGCGTTGGGTCAACCGGTGAACCCACAGAAAGATCGACGGCACCTCTTTCGTGGTTTGCGGCCTTAGCCGCATATGGCTTCAGTTGCTCCCACGGATATTCCGGCAGTCGATCAAACATTCCTAATATTCCTGTGGCGCCTACGGGGCCTGGTTAGGAAGTGCGGTGATTACAGGGTGGTCTGACTTGATTAGTCCAACTTTGGCAGCGCCGCCAGGTGACCCAATCTCACTAAAGAACTCAACGTTGGCCTTGTAGTACTCAGCCCACTGTGAAGGAAGATCGTCTTCGTAGTAAATCGCCTCTACCGGACACACTGGCTCACAGGCTCCGCAGTCAACACATTCATCGGGGTGAATGTAGAGCATTCGATCTCCCTCGTAGAT
>JBJTNR010000111.1:0-4281 GCA_046074145.1 Rhodoluna sp. | reverse complement strand
TCTTGGTAAGAACGCGGTGAATACAAGTGCGGTGATTCCGCCAATTACGCCATCGAGGCTGCGCACGAAAGCGCCTCCTTCTGGCGTTGGCGCAATGTAAACCAGCATCGCCTGTAGTCCGACGGTCAAAGCAAAAGCTGCATTGTTTGAAAGAAATCTTGCTGTGAGCAGTGCGATTAAAAGCACGAGCGCCATTTGCGGAACGCCTGAGCCGATAACTAGTAGCGAGACTTCAGATAACGCGATGCCAACCACCATTCCGATTGCCGTTTCAAATACTCGACGTATTCTGGCATCGCGAGTAAATCCAAGCGATGCAATTGTCACGGTTACGGCAAAAATCGGAGTCGAATGACTTAAGCCAAAGTGAGCAATCGAGTAGCCCGCCATAGCTGCGACCACAATTTGGGCAATCGCAATAAAGGAATCGCGAACTCGTGAAGCTGCTGCATTAAAAGACCAACCGAAATTCATTAATGCCCGCCACCCATTAGCAAATTTCGCTTAGGAAGGTCCGCGGCTTTTCCAGCGCTAGCCGGAACAATTACGTCTTGAGTCGCATCGATGTCGCCGTGCTGGCTGCGCACCACGAGCGCTGCACCTTCAGGCACCGCTCTACTCAGTAATGCCAAGGCGATTGGACCCATTTCAAAATGCTGCCCGACCGAAGTGATTTTTCCGCGCGACCTATCGTCGCCGGAGACAAATATTTCATCTCCACGTTCCGGCAGAAAATGCCCAGAACCATCTAGATGTAAAAAGGTCAATCGACGTGGCGGGTGACCAAGGTTGTGCACCTTTGCCACGGTCTCTTGTCCGCGATAGCAACCCTTGCTCATATGCACGGCGGTTGACATCCAATCGAATTCGTGTGGCAGAGCTTTGTCGTCTACCTCGGTTAATTGTCTCGGCCGTTGTGCAGCAATACGCAAGGCCTCAGCAGACGCAGTGCCCGCCGGCTCATAGTCGGCTAAAGTCTCAACTAATTTTTCTCTTGGCACTAGGGACTCGGTCCAGTGCCAACTTGCCGGGCGATTCATCGAATAGCGCACCCCGCCGGCAACTACACCCGGCCACGGGTCGACCCATATAAGAGGAGTGCCGTTCGACACTTCTGCTTGGTCGAGCCCTAGGCCCATGTGGCCAATCACTACAAAATCTTCAGAACGATCTAGAACCGAAACTTTTTTTCTAAAGATCATTTTGATGAGCCAGTCAATCAAGGCTTGTTTAGATTCAGCTTCGACGATTAACCAAGATGCGTCGCCATCGTCTATGAAATGAATGACTTGTTCTATGTGGCCCTGCGGGTCAAGCAGTAATGCCTCAGCCGATTGACCGGTTTCAATGTTTGCCAAGTTTTGCGAAAGCAGTGAGTGCAACCACTCCAGTCGATCTTCACCGGATACCGCGATGACTCCGCGTGGCCCAAGATTTACGGCCGCTTTACCTTCGGCTAGGTTGCGCTGTTCGATAAGCGGGTTACCGAAATGCTCCTTGGTTTCCGCGCTCATTTAAATTAGGCAATTCGTTCAAGACGAGCCGATGCGTGCGGCTTTAGCTCGCCACCGGGTAATGCAATTTCCCAAACCCACATGAGTGCCTCTTCGACCAAGCCGTAAAGTCTGGTCGAGTGGCGGTAGGTCTTTGCGGTGTCGAAAGCAACACCGTGTGCCGAAGCTAAATCGATACGTGCCGATTTGATTTTGCCGTTGTACAGTTCTGCTGTTCCGCCTTGGTGCAACATCGAAACCTGGATGTCGAATCCGCCTTCTTTGTTGCGCAACTTCTCTAAGTCCTCATGAGTCTTTATCGAAGGTTCACCCTCGCCCAAAATCATTCCGGGCCCATGGTCTGCGGATTCGTTCGGGCGTGCGATTCGCCAATATCCGATTTCACTTGGCAAGATTGTGCTGTTGTCGTCGATTAATTCAGCGCTGGAGACATAGGTGAGGGCATTTGAACCATCGTGAGCAAATTCGATGCGCTGTCTAAATTCTTTTTCGACCGGAGCTTCATCCGAGTCATTTAATTTGTAACTGATTACCCCGGAGCCTTCCCACTTGCCTACCAAAAAGGCAAACGGAGTGAGCTCCAACGGAAGCCCCTCAGGAAGTACGAACAACTATTTCTGACCCTTGAACAATTTGTAGATCACGAGCGCCGAGATCGATGCAATGGCAAGTCCGGCGAGAACAAGAAGTCCGGTAAAAAGAATTTCAAGCGAAAGCAACATAGGGTCAGTCTAGCCTTTCAAGAAAATGTAGGCCGTGGCGACGGCCAATATCAGGTAGCTGCCGCCGCCAACGTATATGAGTCGACGCACGAAACCTTCGGCTTGATTACGAAATAACTGAATCAAAGAAACCAGCGCAATCGAACCGGCGAGAATTGCCCCAAACGAAGCCTCGACCGGTGATCCGGTTGGCGACTTTCCGGTGATTCGACCAATGGTCACCACGGCAACCAATAGCCAAATTAGGAATATCTCTACCCAGCTACTCTTCACAAAATAATCATGCCTCAACCAGGCAATTGATTTGGCTAAACTTAAGCCCTGGCGATTCGGGAGTAAATATGGCTCAACTTCTAGTGTTGTCGGCAACTGCCGACTCGGAAGTTCTTCCCGCGCTCGGCTTGCTGAGCCACCGAGTTCGCCAGATCCCGGCGGAACCAGCCAACTTAGTTAACGCCCCGGGCCACGATTTAATTTTCTTGGATGCTCGTAGCGATCTGGTCGGAGCGAAGGCATTGGCAAAAATTTTGGTGGCTACCGGAATTAGTGCGCCACTCATCCTGGTGGTTACCGAGGGCGGTTTGGCTGCCATCAACGCCGAATGGGGTGTTCAAGATTTAATTCTCGAGGGTGCGGGACCCGCTGAAATCGATGCTCGAATTCGTTTGGCACTCACCCGTCACAATCAATTCGAAAAGAATGACAAGATTCACGCCTCTGGAATTTTGATAGATGAGGCAAGCTACTCGGCGAAACTCAACGGTCGCCCACTCGATCTGACCTATAAAGAATTTGAGCTGTTGCGTTTTCTGGCACAACATCCAGGTCGCGTTTTCACTCGCGAACAACTTTTGAGCGAAGTTTGGGGCTACGACTATTTCGGTGGCACAAGAACTGTCGATGTGCACATCCGTCGACTTCGTGCCAAACTCGGTGACCTCGAAAGCCTGATCGGCACAGTTCGCAACGTCGGCTACCGATTTTCGCCAATTGAAGAGTCTGACGCGCTGGTTTAAAGCGCATTTAAGAAATCGTTTACCCGTCGGTAAGCCGATTCTGGCAGACTGGCATTATGTCTTCCGAAGAAACTATGGCTATCGCTGTGCCCGATTACGGCACCGAACTGCCTGCGGATCGCTATCTAGATCGTGAACTCAGCTGGCTAGCTTTCAACCAGCGCGTTCTCGAGATGGCCGAAGACCCTAATCTTTTCCTGCTCGAGCGCATTAACTTCTTGGCAATCTTTGCTTCAAACCTCGATGAGTTTTTCATGGTTCGTGTTGCTGGCCTAAAGCGTCGAATCGCAACCGGGCTTGCCGTGACCGCAAGTTCTGGATTGTCTCCTCAGGAAGTCCTTAGCCAAATTAGCCAAGAGGTGCACAGACTGCAGGAGCGTCACGCCAACCTCTTTATTAACACTTTGAAGCCGGCCCTGAAAGAGCAGGGAATTCAGATTGTTCGTTGGGCAAATCTCGAAAACGACGAAAAGTCTGCTCTGCACGAATACTTCCAGTCCCAGATTTTTCCGGTGCTTACTCCGCTGGCGGTAGACCCGGCTCACCCGTTCCCTTATATCTCTGGTCTTTCACTAAACCTTGCAGTTGTGGTGCGCAATCCGGAAAACGGCAAAGAACACTTTGCTCGTGTCAAAGTTCCGCCGCTGCTTCCTCGCTTCGTTCGAATTCCTGGCAATACCGGTGTTCAAGATGCGCGCTTTGTGCCACTCGAAGACATCATGGGGGAATACCTTGGTTTGCTGTTTCCGGGCATGGAAGTTTTGCAACACCACACATTCCGCGTGACTCGAAATGAAGACCTCGAAGTAGATGAAGACGAAGGCGAAAACCTTTTGGTTGCGCTCGAAAAAGAATTGCTACGTCGTCGTTTCGGTCCGCCGGTTCGTCTCGAAGTGGCAAACGACATCAATCCAGAAATCCTGGATCTTCTGATTCGCGAACTCGACATCAGCGACGAAGATGTTTACCAGCTGCCATCACCGCTAGACCTAACCGGCTTGTTTGAAATTGCATCGCTAAAGCGACCTG
>JBJTNR010000110.1:0-3584 GCA_046074145.1 Rhodoluna sp. | reverse complement strand
TGGTCAACGATTGGCACCTGGTTCACTTGGGTTCTCGTGCGGTAGGCGGGGCTGGATTAATAATTTCCGAAGCAACCGCAGTGGTGCCTGAAGGTCGAATTTCGCCATGGTGTCCTGGAATTTGGAATTTTGCACAGGTTGCCGCGTGGGCGCGAATCAATGACTTCATTCACACGCAGGGCGCAAAATCGGCAATCCAATTAGCCCACTCGGGTCGCAAGGGTTCAAGTTATCGCGACTGGTCTGGTGCCGGCACTGTGCCTATCGAAAAAGGTGGCTGGCAGACGGTCGCACCATCGGTAAATGCGTTCGCAACATATGATGAACCACGCGAATTAAGCCAAGAAGAAGTTCTCGACTTAGTTGAACAATTTGCCGAAGGGGCAAAACGCGCGCGAGCAGCGGGTTTCGACGCAATCGAAATTCATGCCGCACACGGATATTTAATTCACGAATTTTTATCACCGATAACCAACCAAAGACAGGATGAGTTCGGCGGCTCTCTTGAGAATCGAGCCAGGTTCTTGCTCGCAATCGTGAAGGCAGTGCGTGCGCAAATTGGCGAATCGGTTCCGTTACTGGTGAGATTCTCGGCAACCGATTATCGAGACGACGGTTGGACTCCAGAAGAAACTGCACAAGTTGCCGCTTGGTGTGCCGAACTGGGAGCAGATCTGTTCGACATCTCATCAGGCGGACTAGTAACTGGCGTCACAATTCCATCAGGGCCGGGTTATCAAGTACCGCTTGCAGAAAAGATTGCCGCCAAGGTCTCGCAACCGGTTGGTGCGGTCGGGCAAATCACAACTGCAAATCAGGCTGAAGAAATTTTGCAGAGCGGCGAAGTCGATGTCATTCTGATTGGTCGCGCGAGTTTGCGAGATCCGTATTGGCCGTTACGGGCAGCTCACGAATTGAACGAAGAAGTCGTCTGGCCGAATCAATATGTGCGCGGGAAATTTCCAGAGTAAGAAGTGAAGCGCTTTTAGCGCTGGGTGGCGTCTTGAACTTCGCCGACCAATTCCTCAAGAATATCTTCCAAGAACAGCACACCGCGCACTTTTCCGCTGGCGTCAAACGCTTTGGCCATATGTGCGTGCACGCGGCGCATGCTGGCAAGCGCATCTTCTAATTCCATGCTGGCGGGCAGTGAAATCAGTGTGCGAACTCTTTTTGCTGGAAACGGATCGTCGGCTTCATCGGCATCGAGATCGATCACATCTTTCAGGTGCAAGTAACCGACCAACTCGCCGGATTCGTCGGTAAGTGGGTAGCGAGAGAAACCGAACTTAGCCACGGTTTGTTCGACCTCACGGGGCGTGACTGTTTCTTTAAAAAGAACTAGCTTGTCCATCGGAACAGCAACGTCGCGAACCTTCTTTTCAGTAAATTCGAAAGTGTTGGTAAGAGCGCCACTCACATCTGACAGCGCACCCTCTCGCGTCGAGTGCTCCACAATATCTTCAACTTGATCAAGAGTAAATGCGCTGTTTGCTTCATCTTTGGGTTGAATTCGGAAAGCCTTGAGTGTTGCGTTGGCAAGGAAATTCAAAACAACAACGATTGGTCGAACCACCTGAGCGAATCCAAAAAGCACCGGCACTAAAACCAAAGCCGCACGTTCCGGAATCGAGAAGGAAATATTTTTGGGAACCATTTCGCCTATAACTACGTGCAAGAAAGAAACAAGCACCAGCGTTATGGCAAAAGCAATTCCAGCAGTTGCATCTTCAGACAATCCGAGACCAACCAGAATTGGTTCAAGCAGGTGATGCACGCTTGGTTCGGCAATTATCAAAATCAGCAACGAGCAGATGGTTACACCGAGTTGAGTTGTCGCCAACATCAGTGAAACTTTTTCCATTGCCCTAATCGTGATTTTCGCCGGTCGGCTTCCGGCTTCGGCTCGCGGTTCAATTTGAGCACGCTTTGAGCTAATCACAGCAAATTCGGCGGCGACGAAAAAACCGTTCGCCAAAATCAAAATAAAGAACCACAGAATTCCAGCCCAGTCGCTAGCCATTAGTCAACCTCCCCTGCCGGCACTCCATCAGGGGTAAATCGAACGCGATCGACTCGACGTCCATCCATGCGCTCGACGCGCAAAATTCCATCTTCGATTTGCACTTCGTCGCCCACCGCGGGAATTCGACCGAGTGCGCTCATCATGAAACCGGCAACAGTTTCGTAGGCACCATCTTCTGGAACCTTGATTGCCATCTCGGCTAGTTCATCCGGGCGAATCATTCCCGGAAACAAAACCGAAGAGTTTGCACCGCGGGTCACACCGGCTTTGGTGCGGTCATGTTCGTCGGCTAACTCGCCAACCAATTCCTCAATTAGATCTTCGAGAGTTGCCAAGCCGGCAGTGCCGCCGTATTCATCAACCACGATCGCGAGCTGCAGTCCCTTCGCGCGCAATTCGACCATCAAGGTTTCGAGCCTCATCGTTTCGGGAACTCGCGGTGCTTCAACCATGATCGCGGTAACGGGCACATCTCCGCGCTTTTCGCGAGGCACTGCTGCTGCCTGTTTTACGTGAGCAACACCGATGATGTCGTCGCTGGTTCCGTCGGAAACCGGAAAGCGAGAGTGGCCTGTGCTGATTGACGCATCGATCAACTCGGCAAGGCTGGCATCTTTATCAAGTGAATGCATGCGCGGTCGAGGTGTCATTACGTCGGCGGCGGTGAGTTGACTAAGGGCAAGAGTTTTGGTCAACAATGTTGCAGTGTGAACGTCGAGTGCACCAAGCACAGCCGATCTGCGAACCAGAGCCGAAAGCTCCTCGGCCGTACGGGTCGAACTCAATTCCTCTTTTGGTTCAATTCCGAAAGCGCGAACAATCGCATTGCCAACTTTGTTGAGCACGAAAATCATCCAAGTAAAAACCCAAGTGAAAGCCAGCTGAAAACCGACCACGAATTTGTTTACCTGAAGCGGCATGGTTAGCGCTAATTTTTTAGGAACCAGTTCGCCAACTAGAGTTGAGAACAAAGTCGCTAAAAACAAACTCACGCCTAGACCGACTGCCTCGAGGATCGACTCACCGATGCCGATGGAAAGCAATACTGGCTTAAGCAGAGCAGTTAGGGCTGGTTCGGCCAGAAAACCGGTAAGCATTGTGGTCAGCGTGATTCCAAGCTGGGCTCCAGAAAGGTGCGTGCTGGTTTTGGCGAGCGCTCGAATTGAATTGCTTAGACCGCGTTCGCCGCGTTCGCGTCGGGCTTCGAGCTCACTTCGCTCGAGATTGACCATTGAAAATTCACTGGCGACGAAAAGGCCGGTGCCGACTGTAAGCAAAATGCCAAGAAATAGCATTAGCCATTCGTTATCCATCGTGTTTCCAGCATACTGACGAAATTCTAGGAAAACACTGGGCAAAACCCCTATTAAGGGGTATTCGTCCCAGTGGCTCGGGGTAGGCTTAATGCTCGAACCCGCATTCATGAAGAGGTGATTTCTCTGTCCGGCAACGCTGAAAATGGCAATGGCGAGAACGATTTCGGAGCCAACGATTGGCTAGTAGACGAAATGTACGCTCAATTCAAGGCAAATCCCGATTCTGTGGATAAAGTCTGGTG
>JBJTNR010000109.1:0-2530 GCA_046074145.1 Rhodoluna sp. | reverse complement strand
CACCGCAGTTAGAACTTTTTAAAGCGCTCGTTAGCCAAGCGAAGAAATATTGCGACAGCGGTAATTGCTGCTAGCTGTTACATCAAACTTGAAATTAGTTTTCGGTTGCGTAATTTGTAATTAGTCGAAGCGCCTCGGCGGTTTCGACTTTTTTGCCCTTGGTCAAAACCGATGCAACCATGCTTTCGTGATGGTTAAATTCCGGAAATAACTTATCCATCAGCTTTCGACCAGCCGGGGTCAACTTCACCAAAACTAAGCGGCCGTCTTCTTTGCTCTTTTCGCGAGTCAAAAGTTTGCGATTTTCGAGGGTGCCAAGCACGCCGGTCAAAGTTGCTTTTGAAAAACCGCCCTCTTCTGCAATCTGACGAGTTTCGATTGGTTCCCAAATCCAGCTGACCCAAAGAACCACAAATGCGGTCCAGGAAAGATCATGGTCGAGTAGAACGGTTCGCTCGAAATGATTGCGAGCCGCGCTGGCGGCACGGAACAGATTGGCCATGACCGCCATCGACTCAAAGTCGAGGGTCTTGCCCTTTAGTAACGCGCTGACTTGACGCTCGGTTTCAGCGAGTGTGTGTGCTCCGGCCATCTTGACCCCCTTTCTCGTCTAGTCTGCCCCCTAATTCATTAGGAATCGAACAATCGAATATAACTATTTGGGCATTGTTGGCCGAAACAGCCTATTTACGAACTATTGTGAAGATTGTTAGCATCCAAACGATTTCAGGAGCAAAAATGGTCTCAGCGTCGAGCATCAATCTGGCTGACTTGGATCTGTTTCAAAACGGAAGCCCAAAGGAAGCATTTGCGGAACTCCGCAAGAACTCACCGATTCACTGGAATGAAGAAGAAAAACCGAATCACGGATTTTGGTCGGTCACTCGATTCCATGACATTGTCGCTGTATTGCGAGACCCAGATACTTTCACCAGCGAGCGTTTCACCAACCTCGAAGAAGTAGATGCCGAGCAAGAAGAAGCTCGCCGATCACTTTTAGAAACCGACGGAACTCGTCACCGCGCTCTTCGTCGTTTGCTGCAGGGTCAATTCACCCCGCAGGCGGTTGCAGTTTATGAAACATTCCTTCGCGGACTAACCGCACAAACTCTCGACAAGGCATTCGCCAAAGGCACATTTGATTTTGTTGACGAAGTAGCGGCGGACTTTCCAATTCAGGTGCTTGCGAAGTTGCTTGATGTTCCAGAATCTGACACCGGTCAACTAATCGAATGGGGAAACCGCATGGTTGGTTTCGATGACCCAGAGCACGCCGACTTAATGATGAATGACCCAGAGTCAGAGAAATATCGCTTGGTTCCGTTCCGCTCGCCTGCTGCACTCGAGGTATTCGCCTACGGCGATGAACTCGCACGTCAACGCAAAGGCAAAGACGGAAAAGATCTAGTTTCGGTCTTGGTGAACTCACCGATGTCAGATGGAATTCCGCTAACCGAGCGTGACTTCCACACCAATTTCTTGCTGTTGGTAGTGGCAGGTAACGAGACCACTCGTCACACCATTACTCACACCATGAACAACTTGATGAATAATCCAGACCAGTTGGCGTATCTGCAAGAAAACCCGGACATGATTCCGTGGGCGGTTGAGGAATTTTTGCGCTATGCCAGCCCGGTCTACCACTTCCGTCGCACGGCAACTAAAGACACCGAAATAAACGGCGTCAAGATCAAAGCCGGCGACAAGGTGGTTCCTTGGTTTGCTTCGGGTAACTACGACGAAGAAATCTTTGACAACCCAAACAAAATGGATGTCACTCGCAATCCGAACGAACACATGACTTTCGGTCGCGGTGGACCTCACATGTGTCTAGGAAATGCACTTGCTCGTATCGAGCTTCGCGTAATGTTCGAAGATCTAATTGGTCGAATCTCAAGCATGGAGCGAACCGGAGATATTGATTTCTTGCGCTCGAATTTCGTGCACGGCATTAAGCGCATGCCAGTGAAAGTAAATCTTAAGTAATTAGACGTTAACCACGTGCTTCAAGAAGCCGTCAATCAGTTCATAAGTGCGCTGCTTGGCGGCTTCTTCTTCTGCCGCGGTTTGCGCCATCATGATTTCAGGGTCTTGTCCGTCTTCGATAACTTTTTTGTCGCCACCCCAAACTAACCAACCGTTTAGCGAATCGGCAGTCACCTCTGGATGAAACTGAATTGCTAGCGTGCGATTAATAATGAATGCCTGCGATGCAACCGGATTGCGCGCAATCTCGACGGCAGTCGGTGGCACCTGCCAGCGGTCGTAGTGAAATTGGAACCACGGGCCGTTTCCAAAAATTTCTGGTCGGTCGCTCCATATTGTTTTCCAACCAATTTCACTTTTTGGTGCTCGACCAACCGAGCCACCCATCGCGCGCGCGACAAGCTGCCCACCAAAACAAATTCCAAGCACCGGCTTCCCGGTGGTAACCGCTTCTTTGATCCAGGCGATTTCCGGTTGCAACCAGTTTCCAATGCAGGCGTCATCCCAGGCACCCCATGGAGCACCCAGCGGAACAATCAGGTCG
>JBJTNR010000108.1:0-3124 GCA_046074145.1 Rhodoluna sp. | reverse complement strand
TGGCTGGATTGCATTTCGGTTCACGCCGTGCTGTATCTGCGGCCCAAATGTTTTTTGCAGAGCTTTGTAAAAAGATTGCTCGCACTCCGGCAAGCAGCCTGATTGCTAAACGCGTTCGCATCAATGCCTTGGCAAAGTTTTGGATTCTGCTTAAGGCTTGCCTTGGAGTAACCCCGAAATGAGTCAAAAAACCGCAGTCGTGATCGGCGGCGGCATCGGCGGTTTAGCCACGGCCGCACTGCTGGCAAAAGCTGGAATGAAAGTTACCGTGCTCGAGGCTCGCGAAAAAGTTGGCGGTCGAGCCTACCTTTGGGAAAAAGACGGTTTCAAATTCGATATGGGACCATCTTGGTATTTGATGCCCGACGCATTTGATCAATTTTTCAAACTTATGGGCACAACTGCCGAAGAACAATTGAAGTTAGTTCGACTAGACCCGGCTTATCAAACTCGCAACGAGGGTTTCAAAGAAAAACTTGTGATTCGCAAAGATTTGGCGTCGAATAAAAAACTATTTGAATCGATTGAACCCGGTGCCGGCGAACAACTGCAAAAATACCTAGATTCTGCCGAAGACACCTATCGACTTTCGATAAAGCATTTTTTGTACACAAACTTCCAGAACGCAAAGTCTTTTGTTCAGCCAGAGGTGCTGACCCGCGCTGCAAATTTTGTGCGTCATCTGTTGTCGTCTTTGGACACTTTTGCAGGCAAGCACGTTCGTGATCAACGACTTCGAAAAATTCTAAATTTTCCGGCGGTGTTTTTGGGGGCCTCGCCTTATGACACCCCGAGCATGTATCACCTAATGACCCACGTCGACATGAATGTCGGAGTCTTCTACCCGATGGGCGGTTTCTACACGATCATCGAAGCGATTGAAGGTCTGGCTAAAAAATACGGCACCGAAGTTCACATCAATTCGCGGGTAACCAAAATTTCAACCAGCGGCGGTAAAGCAAATGGTGTCTACGTTGGTGAAATTTTCTACCCAGCCGATGTGGTGATTGGTAACGCAGATTTGCACCACGTTGAAACCCAGCTTCTTTCTGCGAATGAACAGACTTTTCCCGAGTCCTGGTGGCGCAACAAGGTGCCTGGCCCATCGGCAATGCTTTTGTTTCTTGGGGTTCGCGGGCGACTGCCCCAGCTTGATCACCACACCTTGCTTTACTCGGACGACTGGGCAAAAAATTTCGAGGAGGTATTTCGTACGCCGGCTCAAAAGCGCAAGTCCGGTGCAAAATCCCTTATCCCCGACCCAGCATCTCTATACATTTGCGCGCCAAGCATTACCGACTCATCGGTTGCACCCGAAGGCTTTGAAAACCTATTCGTTTTAGTTCCGATTGCTGCCGACCCCGAGTTGGGTCATGGTGGAATCGATCGCGGTGGCGACGCCGAATTTGAAGCTGCTGCCGATCGCATCATTGAACAAATTTCGAAATGGTGTGAAATTCCCGACCTAGCCGAACGCATTGTGGTTCGTCGCACCATGGGGCCGGCAGATTTTGCAAGTGAACTAAACGCCTGGTCGGGCACCGCACTCGGCATGGCGCACACGCTCAAGCAGTCAGCGTTTTTTAGACCGACAAATAAAAGCAAAAAAGTTGAACGACTCTATTACGCCGGTCACCACAGCATTCCAGGAATTGGTTTGCCAATGTGCCTTATTGGTGCCGAATTAATTTACAAACGGCTCACCGATGACCGAAGTGCGGGGCCGCTGCAAAATGAAATTAGACCACTCGAAGAATCTGAGTGGAAGGCCTTGAAGTGAATTTTGTTTACCTGCTAATTCTTGGCATATCAATTAGCGGGCTCGCCGTACTCGATTTCAAATACAAATTAGCAATCGCCAAAACGCGAAGATATTTGTGCGTGATTCTAATTTCAGTTTTGTTTTTCTTAGTTTGGGATGTTGCCGGAATTAGCCTCGGCATTTTCTTCAGAGGCGGCAGCCAGCTACAAACAGGAATTCTGCTCGCTCCGGAGTTGCCACTAGAGGAGATATTTTTCTTGTCCCTTTTGAATTATTCGGCACTGCTTTTGATCAAGGCCATTGGCCGAAAATGACCTATTTATTTCTCGACCTCTTTTTCTTAGCCGTGGTAGGCATCGCTTCTCTAACCGTGCGCAAGTTGCTGCCTTGGAAAACAATTGCTCTGGCAACTTTGGTTTTGGTAGCTATGACCGCGATATTCGATAACGCGATCATTGGTTTTGGCATCGTGGCTTATAACGAAGAACTAATTAGCGGTTTAAAAATTGGTTTCGCCCCGATTGAAGATTTCGCCTATGCGCTTGCTTCACCGCTGCTAACTTCGGTAGCAATGGAAGTTACCAAAAGTTTGCGAGCGCGATGATGGAAATAGTTAAGAAACTTTTCTGGTCGTCTAGGCCGGTTTCGTGGGTCAACACCGC
This sequence comes from Rhodoluna sp., assembly GCA_046074145.1. Lineage (GTDB taxonomy): Bacteria > Actinomycetota > Actinomycetes > Actinomycetales > Microbacteriaceae > Rhodoluna. Next base: position 700 of record JBJTNR010000108.1, on the reverse strand, counting down.
TTACCCCTTTGCCATCGCCTATTGGTTGGCTGGCGGCACTCAAATTGCGACGCTAATAATAGGTACGTTATTTTTCCTGATTCCATACAACCTTTTGATGTATGGCATCAATGATGTTTTTGATTACGAAAGCGATCTTCGCAATCCTCGCAAAGGTGGAATCGAAGGTGCACTGCTACAACCGAAGCTCCATACAATCACCATCAACACAGCGGTTTGGCTGTGCGTTCCCTTTGTCGTATACCTAACTGTGGTTGGAAATTCGGTATCCACCGGCTGGCTTTATTTTTTCCTCTTCACCGTGGTTGCCTATAGCGCTAAGGGTTTGAGATTCAAAGAAAAGCCAGTGCTCGATTCGTTGACCTCGTCAAGTCACTTTTTTGGCCCGATGGTGGTTGGGCTAGCAATGGCTGGTGCAAACTTTGCCGACCAACAGTTACTTGCAATGATTTCGGCATTTGCCCTTTGGGGAATTGGCTCGCACGCGTTCGGTGCGGTGCAAGACGTAAAAGCCGATCGAGAAGCATCAATCAAATCGATTGCCACGGTATTCGGCGCCCGAGTCACTACTCGCCTGGCTTTCTTTGCCTACCTGTTTGCTGGAATCAAAGTGCTCGCCGCCGGATTTCCTGCCGCACTCGCGTCGATTGCCGTGATTCCGTACCTAATTATTGTGGGTCGTTTTTGGAACATAACCGAT
>JBJTNR010000107.1:0-3430 GCA_046074145.1 Rhodoluna sp. | reverse complement strand
GTCTTCGCCTTCGGCCGCAGCGCTCTTGCGAACCAACAGCAAGCCAGCGAACCCACCAACCCATAGCGTGACCGCAACCAGGTGCATGCCCATCGCGTTTACCGCGAGCGAGTGGTTGGTGCTTCCGGCAGCGTGACCGATCTGCGCAAGCGGCACCAGCGCTGCGATTCCGGCGGCTGCTAAAAATAGCGTTGCGGTGAGCGATCTAAAGGTGAGCGATAAAAGCGAAAGTGCGACCGCGATCAAAATGTTTACGGCGAGAGATGCGCCGAGTTCGATTTGGGTTGCGAATATCCAAAGGCTTTTGCCGAACGATTCATCAAAACCAATAGCCACACCGGCAACACTTAAATAGGTAAACAAGAAATATACGGCACCGCTGATTGCCCAGATTGCAGAGCTGACTGCGGCGACATCCAGGGCTCGTTTTAAAACATGCGATTTGTTAGCCAGTGCGAATGCGGCGAGTGCCAAAGTGCCGATCGCGGTCGCCATGGAGAAGTTAAAAACTAACTTGGCAATTGGTTGACCAAACCGAACCACATCACCGGCATCGCCCAGTGTCGAAGCTGCCGCGCCACCGCCCAACACCAACGCCAAAATCAGCGCAACCAGACCGGCGCCAAACGACAAAACAAAAGTCGGCGCGAGCGCGCGACTTTGAGTTGTGGTTTTGGTCATTGCTTAAGCCTAGGCACAAATTTTTGGGCAAAGAAAAAGGCGCCCACTAGTGTGAGCGCCTTTTCTAAACTTCAGACTTACTTAACAGCAGCCTTTAGCTTTGATCCAGCTGAAACCTTAACGGTGTTCGAAGCCTTGATCTGGATGGTTTCACCAGTCTGAGGGTTACGGCCCTGACGTGCAGCACGGTGACCCTTCTCAACTGACAACCAACCTGGGATGGTCACCTTTCCACCTTTAACGATGGTCTTGGTGATTACATCAAAGAATGAGTCAACAATGCGGTTGACCGCAGCCTGAGACTCGCCTGTTTCTGCAGCAATTGCTGCAACTAGTTCGCTCTTGTTTAGAGACATATGGTCCTCCTGAAAAATTAGGTGTTTCGACATTCCTGTCATAAACAACGCTACAAGCCAGTATTTACTTGTCATTCACCTCGCTCGGCGTGTTGCCAAGCGGTTTTTTTGAATTTGCCTTGATTTGACGCGGTTTTCGGCCCGATGACCTAATCCCGGATAAGAAAAAACCGCCCGATTGGGCGGTTTATCTGTGAAATCTTGTAATTCTTCGCGGTGATTACCAGCTTGACTTGGTCACGCCAGGAAGCTCGCCCTTGTGCGCCATATCGCGGAAACGAACACGAGATACACCGAACTTTGCAAGCACACCACGTGGGCGGCCGTCGATTGCATCGCGGTTGCGAAGACGAACTGGAGATGCGTTGCGAGGCAACTTCTGCAGACCTAGACGAGCCTCTTCGCGCTGAGCGTCGGTGCTGTTTGGATCAACTAGAGCCTTCTTAAGTGCTAGACGCTTCTCTGCGTAACGCTCAACGATAACTTTGCGCTGTTCGTTTTTTGCGATCTTGCTCTTCTTAGCCATTCTTAGCGCTCCTCGCGGAATTCAACGTGCTGACGTACAACTGGGTCGTACTTCTTCAGAACGATACGGTCTGGGTCGTTGCGACGGTTCTTCTTGGTGACGTAGGTGTAACCAGTTCCAGCTGTCGAACGAAGCTTGATGATTGGACGGATGTCCTTGTCTTTCTTAGCCATTTAGCTTTCGCTCCTTAGATCTTCTCGCCACGGGCAAGAATCTCAGCAACTACTGCTTCGATGCCACGAACGTCGATTACCTTGATGCCGCGGGCACTTAGGTTTAGGGTCACGCTGCGCTTCAAAGAAGGAACAAAGTATGTCTTCTTCTGAATGTTTGGGTTGAAGCGACGCTTGGTCTTGTTCTGAGCGTGCGAGACGTGGTGGCCAAACTGTGGGCCGGTCTCAGTCACCTGGCAATAGGCTGCCATTTCTTCTCCTTGATAGGGCAAGCCAGAACGACCAGCAAATTGCTGTGGTCTAAGGCTTGTTTTGAAAACTCGGTTGCTTATGAGCAACTGCTCAAGTTTAGGCGTTTTTTAGGGGGTTAAGCAAGTCCTATTTTCGACGCTTGGATGACCGGCAGGCCTTGCAAATACCGAAAATATCGAGGGTGTGGCTGGGGTCGGTGAACCCGTGCTCGCCGGCTATCGAATCGGCCCATTTTTCCAGCTTGGATGCCTCGAACTCCAGGGTCAGCCCGCAATCCCGGCAAATCAGGTGGTGGTGATGGGTCGCCGTGCAGGCACGATAGAGTAGTTCGCCGTCGCCGGACTGCAGGCTGTCGGCCTCGCCGGCTGCGGTCAGGTCGGTCAGGGCTCGATAGACCGTAGCCAAGCCGATAGATGATCCGTGTTTTTTGAGACTGGTGTGCAGTTGCTGGGCCGAAACGAAACCAGTGGTTTCACCAAGTGCGTGCTTGACCGCTGCTTTTTGCGGAGTATTGCGGCGCTGCGTTTCGGTCATTTATAAACCGGCGCCTGGCCTGTGATGTGATTCGTGTTCTGCATCGTGATCGTGGTGCGTGATGGCGTGCTCTTTGTCGAACTTCTCATGCAGTCTCGGCAGAATCACTTTTTTCCAAAGCGTTCCATAAAGCAACCAAACCAAAATAACGTCTTGAATGATGGTCCAGCCGAGTTCGGCAACTATGTGCGCTGGGTCACCAAAGATTGACCACACTTCTTGCCAAAAAGGTAAGTTGTCGTGTTCGCCGGCAGCGGCTTGGATCAGGATTTGGTTCATGTTTCAAGGCTAGACCTTATTGAGAATGTTTGTCAATAAGAATTTACAGCTTGGTAGCGGCTACAAATACCGCGGCTACTAGTCCCAGCGAAGCCGAAATAAAAAGTGGAACAATTCCTAAACCCGGACCAACGTTCCAGATCACCCCTGCCCAAATTCCGGCAAATAGAATTGCGAATCCGGTTGAGCCCTGAAGTCTCGCTTGCACCGACAATTGTTGATTGTTTTCGGCAAGTTTCGACACCCAAGATTTACCGACGACGTCATTTGCGGCAGCAAAACATCCATATAGAACCACCAGCAAGATTGCCGCAAATTTATTCGCGGTAAGCGCAAGCCCGCCATATGCAAAAGCAAAAAATACAAGACCTAGTGAGTAAACATATTTTGGCTGAATACGATCGGCTAAAAGTCCGGCAGGAAAACTTAAAGCTGCATATGAAATGTTGAAAAGTAGATAAAGGCCAACTACTTCGGTTACCGAATAATTTTCTTGACTCAAGTGCAATAGCAGCAATGCGTCAGGAAAATTGACTGCAGAGAATATGGTCAAAACCCAAATCAGTGATTTTATGTTTTTTGATAGAGGGGCAAAGTCTTTGACAGGTGAGTTTTTTGCAACTTTCGGA
>JBJTNR010000106.1:0-3561 GCA_046074145.1 Rhodoluna sp. | reverse complement strand
GAACGATCTTCGGTGTCGACCACCATAACTCGGTGTTCGATGTTCGCAGTGTCTGACTCTTCGTTTGGGACTTCATAAACATAAGGCGCTGGCAAGAATTCTTTAACCAGTGCGTCAACTTCACGGTCTAGAGTTGCCGAGAACAAAAGCTTTTGACTGTCTCCGGTTGCGCGCATTATTCGGCGCACGCCTTCGATAAATCCAAGATCACACATGTGATCGGCTTCATCGACAACAAGAGTTTCAACTTCTGATAGATCAACGATGCGCTGTGAAATTAAGTCTTCTAGACGCCCAGGAGTTGCCACCACAATGTCGACACCGCGAATCATTGCATTTTCTTGTTTGCGCTGTGGAACACCACCGTAAATACAGGTCGTGTAAAAACCAACCGCACGAGCAATTCCATTTACTGTTCGATCGATCTGATCAGCAAGTTCTCGAGTTGGCGCCAAAATAAGTGCGCGCGGTTTACCAGGCTTGCGCGGAACCGATCCGGCTGCAACCAGCTTGGTAACAAGTGGAACGGTGAAGGCGATGGTTTTTCCAGAACCAGTTTTACCGCGACCAAGAACATCCATGCCACCAATCGCGGCAGGAATTGTGCTCTCCTGAATTGGGAACGGAACCTCTGCGCCCATGCCTTGAAGTGCAGTCAGAATTCGAGGGTGCAAATTCATTTCTTCAAAAGTGTTCGAAGTGATTGCTTCAGACTGTTCTACCGATTCGAGGCGATCAAGAACCTTGTCTTCGAAAAATGCTTTTTTATTTGGATTAGCATCGCGAGCTCCGCGGAAAGTTGATTCTCGAGAATTGTCACGTTCTACTCGATCGGGACGTCGCGCATTTCGCTCTTCGAATCGAGTGCGGTCATCGCGACCGTAACTGCTGCGGGCCGGGCGATCGTCGCGTCGTTCATCGCGCTTGAAAGGCGCGCGCTCTGAGCGGTTGCGGTCACCAAAACCACTGCGCTCCGCACGCGGTTCTCGAGTTGCGCGAGCCGGGCGCTCATCGCGTTCGAAGCGCGAACCACCGCGAGCTGGACGTTCGTCTCTCTCGAATCGAGATCCGCCGCGTGCAGGGCGCTCATCTCGTGAACCACGCGCTGGTCGCTCATCGCGAGCTCCCCAAGTTTTCTTTGCTGCACGACCGGTGCCTTCGTTTCCGCGAGGTGACCAATCACGACGATTGTCGCGCGCTCCTCTTTCGGTGCGCTCAGTTCGCTCGGTGCGCTCAGATCTTTCGCCGCGGGCACCGCGGGCCGGACGCTCATCGCGTTCGAAGCGCGAACCACCACGAGCTGGTCGCTCATCGCGTGGTTCGCCATAAGTTTTTTTAGGGCGTTCTTCGAAAAAAGCACCACGGGTGCGAGGTGCACGAGTCGTGCGCTCTTCTAATTTGTATTCACGCTTTGGTGAACGGCCACCGCGACCATCTTCACGAGACTTGCTCGTGCTTGCGGTACTGCGATTTTGGCCCTTTGGAAAACCGGTCGTCTTGCCGGCCTTTGCAGCATTTTTAGCTGCGGTCGAGGTGCGTGGCTTTCGAGCCGCACCGCGCGCGTTTGAACTGCCAAATTTTGGCATGATTTTTTCCTTCATTCAGTTATGTGAGTGGCCCATTCAGGGAGTAGCTGTTGGACTCTGGCTAGTCGAACAGCGCTAGACCCACATTTATGAGGAAAATTCGCAAACGACTACTGTCACGATTTCGTAACTCAATAAGCCTAACCGACGGGCCTGTAATTATCTAGAAAAACTTTTAAAGCGCGATGTCGGCTGAAAGCACAGTGAACCCGGCTTTATTTTCCAATGACCAGTTAAAAGCCACTTCGTCAAGGATGTGCGATCCATATCCCATTCGCACGGCATCACCCAAAGGCAATCCATCATTGGTTACTTTGATAGCTAACAAATTGGGCGCACTTCGTTCTAGGCGCACCGAGATATTCGCTGCCTGCCCATGTTTCACCGCATTGCTGACAGCTTCGCGCACAACTTCAGCGGCACAGGTGCTGGCTATGGAATTTGCCCTTAGCGACGAAAAAATCTCGGAGTCCGCCACATCAATTTGAATATCGGTTGCACCCGTCCATACATTTTGAATTTGACTCAGAATTGATTCGAAATCATCTGCCGACTCACCCTGTTCGAGTTGATACATGGCAGCCGAAATATCACTCTCAATCGATTGAATAAGTTCTGGTTCCACCACTTCAGCTTTGTTTAGTCGAATTGCTGCGGCATAAAGTGCTGCCTGAATCGGACCGTGCAATACCGAGGCAATTCGCTTGCGATTAAGCCAAATTTCTTGACGCAATTGAGAGTTAAGCAAAGCCAACTCGGCAACCACATTTTTCATTTCAAGCTCGAGAGCGTTCCTCTGTGTGCGCAGAATTTGCAAAGCAAAAATAAGAGCGCCGCAGAACACGACATAAATTGTGTACTGGGTTAATTGAGCGATATCGCGCCCGGCTCCAATGAGCGAAAGAACTGCATCGGTCAAGAAAGCCATAGCCACCATCACAGCGCTAACCACAATGAAAGCCCAAGCGGTCGGTAGCTGCCAATTTGCCAAAAGGTACCTAGCAGCTAGCGGAATAACAAATGCCACTCCCAAAGTAATCAAGCTTGCCAGGGTCGATATTTCTGGTGAAAAAATTGAGTTTGCCGTCACTGAAATTGCAGCAACCATAAATACCAGCAGCGGAGCAACAAACATTAAACCAACCGGAACTCGGCTTGGAATTTTACTTCTCTGTCTAGCTAAGCGTGAAATGTCTTTTTCAATTCGAGCGCCGACCACTGCAACGGTTGTAGTTCCTAGATCGCGGCTTAGTGGACGCACCACGTGCTCGACTGCATCACGGAGATTTGCCACCAACACATTCGAAGCGGAAATATTCAACTCGGCTTTTAGGCGATCGACCACTGGGGTAAGTTGCTGCTGCACTTTAGCAAGCAGCTCCGCACGTTGCGCTCTGATTCGTTCGCGAATACCCCCGCGAAGCTCATCGAGTTGTGCTTTTTCTTGCGCAAGCTGAACTAGAACAAGTTCGTGTCGATCACCAGATGCGCGGTAGATAGAGAAGACAGCAATCGAAGCGTAAACGAAAATAACCGCGCCCCAAATGCGATAAAAGATTTCTGATTCTGGAATTAGCCCCCAGAAAACCCCGAGATAGTAAAAGGTAAGACCGCGAATTAGTCCAGAAATTACAAGTGCGAGTGAAGTTAGCAGCGGTTTTGGTGCTGTCTCTCCAACCGGATAAATAAGTCGCTTGAAAACCAGCATTGGAATAATGGTTGCCGCGTATGCAATCGTGGCTAACGCAAGCCAGAGCGAAAACGATCCACCCAATCGAATCGGATTGTTGACTAGCACTACACCAAAAGCCGGAAGGGCAAAGAGTGCCAAAACTCGAGTGCTAAAAGTTGTCGGTCCGGCGGCATTTAGATATGCCTCACGCAAGCTAGTGCTCGGCGTGATGATTTTATTTCTCATCGAATTTCGGTAACCGATTTGCCCGATGCGCGAAGATATTTCGATGCTGCTTCAACG
>JBJTNR010000105.1:0-7829 GCA_046074145.1 Rhodoluna sp. | reverse complement strand
CTCAAGACGTACTGGCGGACCAAAGCGTCGGCGCAACAATTCTTTTTCGAGGGCTAGCAGAAGGTTCTCGCCTTCTTCTTCGTCTACCTCAAGATCTTCGTTTCGAGTAACCCGGAAGGTGTGGTGCTGCATGACTTCCATGCCCGGAAACAACAAGCCCAGATACTGACCAATGATGTCCTCAAGTGGAACAAAGCGAGCGTCGGTAACTCCGCTGTTGCCTGGAATGCGAACGAATCTAGGAAGTAGTGGCGGAACCTTTACACGAGCAAAGTGTTCTTTATCGGTGTCTGGGTTTTTCAAAACCACTGCAAGGTTAAGTGACAAACCCGATATGTAAGGGAAAGGGTGAGCTGGGTCTACTGCAAGTGGAGTAAGAACCGGGAATATCTGCGACTGAAAATACGTGTGCAGTGCGGACTTCTCGTGTTCGTCGAGTTGGTTCCAGCGCACGAGGCGAATGCCGTTTGCGCGCAGCGCCGGTTCGACTTGCTCGATGAATACTTTGGCGTGACGCTCCTGAAGTCGGTGAGCTTCCTGACTGATCTGAGTTAGCACCTCGGCTGGGCTTAGCCCTGAGCTTGCGGTCACGGCAAGTCCGGTGGCAATTCTGCGCTTGAGTCCGGCCACTCGAACCATGAAGAACTCATCGAGGTTAGAAGCGAAGATGCTGAGGAAGTTCACGCGTTCTAGGAGGAAAAGGTTTGGGTCTTCGGCGAGCTCGAGCACGCGCTGATTGAAGGACAACCAGCTAATTTCTCGATCTAGAAAGCGATTGTCCGGAAAATTGTTGGAATTGTCCGGTAGGTCAATTGCCATGGTTTCGTCAGACATAGGTTCCAGTTTGCCACGAATGGCTAACTCTGGGGAAACTACTTATTAACGGGCGTATTCGCTTTCCGATTCGACCATGAACCGGTAGCCAACGTTATGTACCGTGCCAATCATGGATTCGAGGTCGCCGAGCTTGGCGCGCAGGCGACGAATGTGCACATCTACAGTTCGGGTGCCACCGAAGTAGTCATAACCCCAAACTTCGCTTAGTAATTGGTCGCGCGTGAAAACTCGGCCTGGGTTTCCGGTGAGGAACTTCAACAATGCAAATTCTTTAAATGTTAGGTCAAGTGGCTTGCCATTGATGCGAGCTGAGTAACTCGCTTCGTCGATCACAATTCCGGTGGCGTTTACCTCATCTGCACTGTGAGCAAATTGTGCACGGGCAATATTTAGGCGAATACGTGTGTCGATTTCGGCAGGGCCAGCAGATTCAAGAATGATATCGTCGGCACCCCATTCCGGAGAAATTCCAGCCAGCCCACCTTCGGTGACCACCACGATGAGTGGTGTGGTGAGTCCAGTGGTCTGCAATATTTTTGCAATCGATTTTGCCGAAGCGAGATCTTTGCGAGCGTCAAGAAAAATAAGGTCCGAAGTCGGTGCGTTTACTAAGGCTGCAGGTTCGGCTTTGATAGTTCGCACGCGGTGTGAAAGAAGTCCGAGCGCGGGGAGCAAGTCACCTTCGGCCGCTGCCGAGAGAATCAATATCTGTGCCATTTCTCTCCCAAATTGCTAGTTAAAGCATAATTGGAGCATGAAGCAGAACTGGCTCGAGATCATATCCATTTGGGTATTGGTATTCGTAGCCACCCTCGCTTTGGTGCTGCGTTATTCAAAGCACGAACTGCTCGGTCCGTTCGCTGTCGTTCTTGCTGGCGCACTCGCCCTGGTTTCCCTGATTCAGCTTTTCCGCTCTGAACCAGCCGGATTCGTTAGACGCCTTGCCTATGTGGGCGGGGGGAGCTACCTAATTTTGGTTGCCGCCACCGGCTTCGTCTGGCTCCAAGGCTAAACTGGTCACTATGAAGCTCTCGCTAGAAATTTTCTTCACCGGCCTATTGGTGCTTGCCTCACTAACTATCGCCGGACTTTCGGCTCTCGTTCTCTACAAGCTCTTCAAGGGTCAGAAGTAGTTGTTCGTTCTTCCAGACGATCTACCGCTAGAAATCACTCCATTTGCCTTCTTGCTCGGCACTTGGGAGGGCACCGGCGTCATCAGCTTTGACGACAAAGAGCACGAGTTCAAACAGCGCGTCGAATTTTCCCACGACGGACACAACGTAGTCACCTATATTTCGTCGGCCCACTTAATTAACGACGAAGAGACCGCATTGCCTAGCGAACTCGGCTATTGGCGCTTAGCACGCAAGTTAGAGGCAGCAGACGCAGGTCCGGGCCTCCTTCCTGGGGTCGGCGAGCTTTCGATCAAGAGTCGAGAAGATTTGGAAACCATTCGCAACGCCGAAGGTGGATTCGATATTCAGGTGTCGACACTTCACCCGGGTGGCACCGCCGAGCTCTACAACGGAAAAATTAAAGGCGCGCGAGTAGACCTTGCATCTTTCTCCGGCACCGCATTCGAAGGGGCCAAGTACTATCGCCACAGCACGCGACTTTATGGTCTCGTTGAAAACGCATTGCTTTGGGTTTGGGAAATCGCAATGCCCGGAAGCGACCTAAAGCCACATGCGTCTGCACGCCTCGAACGAATCGGCTAGTCGTGAACACGCACTTCGATAATCCACTCGTCGAACAGCGCGAATTGATTGCTGGAAGTCGAGTCGTCGTGATGACGGAAAAGGCTGTCATCAAAGTAACCGGTGATGATCGATTAACTTGGCTTAATGCGATGCTCTCGCAAAATGTTGCCAACCTATCTGCCGGACAAAGTGCCGAGGGCCTGTTGCTCGATGCACAGGGTCGAATCGAACATGACGTGCAGGTGATTGAAGATGGTCAAGCTACCTGGTTAATCATTTCGGCCGAGCACCAAGAGAAGTTGCTCAAGTGGTTAGACATGATGATTTTCCGAAGCAAGGTGAAAGTTGAGCCAGCCATCTTTAATGTGGTCGGAAGCTTTGGCGGCGGATTGTCAGGGCTGGTCTGGCAGGACAACTGGACCAAGGATCCAATTGGCAGTGTGCGTTACGCGTCCAATCTCGGCGAGGCCTGGGATTACTGCGAGTCGCTAGTTACTGATGAAGAACTCGCTGGCATTTTGGCTGAAACAAAGCAGGCGGGGCGCTTGGCTCTCGAGGCGCTGCGAGTTGCTGCGCATCGTCCATGGCAGCCAAATGAGTTGGATGACAAGACTCTGCCACACGAGCTCGACTGGCTAAGCAGCGCGGTACACCTGAGCAAGGGCTGCTATCGAGGGCAGGAGTCAGTAGCCAAGGTGCACAACCTCGGGCACCCACCGCGCAGACTGGTGCTGCTTCATCTTGATGGTTCTGGGCATGAATTGGCCTCAGCCGGCGACCAGGTCTTCGTTAGTGGCACCGACAATGCGATTGGTCGAATCACCAGCATCGGGCAACACTACGAGTTGGGGCCCATCGCGCTCGCGGTGATCGGTCGCAACGTTGACGAAAAGGCATCGCTCTTCGTTCGCACCGAATTCGGAGAAATTGCTGCAAAGCAAGAAACGATTGTGCCGCCCACTGCAGGCATGGCGGCTAACCTTGCTGAGAAGCGCAAAAATTTATTAGGACGATGAAATGAAGAAGTCTCGATTGCACTGGAGTCTAAAAGACTCTTCGCAACGAGTAATCGAATCGCTTCCGCCAATTCTGCAAATCATCATTGCTGCAATCTCTGCTTACGCATTTTCACATTTTGTACTCGGTCACTCGGTTCCTTTGTTGTCTGTCACCGTGACCATCACCGCACTTGGTTTCACTCGAGATGCCAGACCTCGTCGAGTTATCGAAACTGCAGTGGGAATGATTTTCGGAATTGCGCTGAGTGAAACTTTGCTCATGACCCTTGGTCAGGGAATCTGGCAAATGGCTCTCACGCTTCTGATTTCTTTTGTGCTCGCTCGATTTATTTCTTCCAGCGCATCATTTGCGCTCACAGTTGGAATTCAGTCAATGCTTGTGCATCTACTGCAGGCATCTGCTGGTGGCGTGTACATGCGTAGCGTTGATGGAATTGTGGGTGGCCTGCTGGCCCTTATTTTCACCGCTCTGATTCCGCGGAATCCAAGAGGCATGGCAATCAAAGACGCGGACAAACTCTTCGATGCATTCCTTGGATCGATACTGGCGTTGAAACGAGCACTTCTCGAGTCGAACGTCAAAGTGGCGGATGAAGCTTTAAAAGAAGTTCGCCGCACTCAGCCGCTGATTGATAACTGGCGAATGTCGTTGGATAGCGCCATTTCGATCAGTCGCATTTCACCATTTATGCGCAAGTTCCGCGATGACCTAACCGGCCAGGTGAGGGTACTTCGCGGTATGGATTTGGCCATGCGTAACCTTCGCGTGGTGGTTCGACGCATCGATTTCCTAATTAGAGACGGTCAAAAGCGGCCATATTTGGCAGACCTGCTTGACCAAATCGCCAGTGGGGTCAGTGATCTTGCCGAGGGCGTGGATGAGCCCGTCCAGCGTTTCAAAGCCCAGGAAAAGTTTGTCGAGATCATCCATCAGCTCGACCCGAAACAGTTCGGCATCGCAGACCAGCTTCAGGAGGCGAGTGTGCTCTTGCTACTTCGGCCACTAATGGTCGACTTGCTCTGTGCTTCCGGTATGAGCGAAGACGATGCCAGAGCGGAACTGCCGAAGATCTAGTTTGGCGCGACCGCTTGCCAATCGACACTAATCTCACCAAGGCGCCAGCGTTTAGTGTCTCCGACTAGTGGCCAACCTTGCGCTCGCAAATCTTTACAAGCAGAAATCCAACGCTGCGATGCGCCGAATACCGACATGCCGGAATGGTTTTTCCAAGCTGCATCGAGTGCGTTTAGAAAATCATGAATTCTTTCACCAGGAACATTTCGGTGAATTAATACCTTGGGTAATCGTTCGGCCACTTTACTTGGTAAATCCAGACCAGAAAGTCTCAGAGAAATAGTCAAAGATTTTGGCCCCGAATCATCGAGAGTCACCCAGCAGGAGAGTCTTCCAATTTCATCGCAGGTGCCTTCAATCAGTAAGCCATCCATCGAGAGTCGCGATTGCATAAGTTTCCAGGCTGCGGCAACTTCGCTTTCGCCATATTGGCGAAGCACATTAAACGCACGAATCACATCTGCGCTTTTGAATTGAACAGGGAGTGGAGTCTCGAAGCCGCCGTGCACAAAGTGCAGATTATCTTTCGCGATTGCGAGACCTCGCTCCACACGCTCACGTTCAATTTCAATGCCGACCACTTGCACCATTGGATTTACTTTGCGCAGCCGATCGAGTAGCTCTACCGCGGTAATTGGTGAGGCACCAAAGCCTAGGTCGACAACGACTGGATTGGCTTTGCGAATTATTCGGAGGCTGGCGATGTAGCGATCGACCCTGCGTAGGCGGTTTGGGTTGGTTGTGCCACGAGTAATCGTTCCGGTCGGTTTCTTGGCAGCCACGGCATCTAACCTATCGCTGACTAATATGAACTCATGACTGCTAAGTACACCTTGATTTTGTTGCGCCACGGGAACAGTGTTTGGAACCAGGAGAACCTGTTCACCGGTTGGGTTGATGTAGACCTCAGCGACCAGGGTCGCGCAGAGGCTAAGCGTGCCGGTGAGTTGCTGGCAGAGTCAGGGCTAAAGCCAGACCTGCTTTACACCTCGCGCCTAAAGCGAGCCATCAACACAGCGCACATTGCACTCAACGCAGCAGATCGCTCATGGATTGATGTAAAGCGTGACTGGCGCCTAAATGAGCGCCACTATGGAGCTCTCCAGGGCAAGGACAAGGCTCAGACCTTGGCCGAATACGGAGCCGAGCAATTTCAGATTTGGCGTCGAAGCTTCGACGTGCCGCCACCACCAATTGATGACAACGACAAGTTCTCACAGGCACACGACGAGCGCTACGCGGATCTCAAGGAAATCCCGAAGACCGAGTGTCTCAAGGATGTTCTTGAGCGCATGCTGCCGTTTTGGATGAGTGACATTCAGCCAGACCTCAAGGCCGGCAAGACCGTTTTGGTGACAGCGCACGGCAACTCACTTCGAGCATTAGTCAAGCACCTAGACGGAATCTCAGACGATGACATTGCCGAACTCAATATCCCGACTGGTATTCCGTTGGTCTACAAGTTAGACGAACACTTCAAGCCACTTGTTAAGGGTGGAGAGTACCTTGACCCTGAGGCAGCAGCTGCCGGCGCTGCCGCGGTAGCAGCGCAGGGTAAGAAGTAGTCAGAAACTATTCGGTTTCGTTCCACTCACCGGTGGTGAGGTAAGAAACCTTTGCGCTGATGTCAACCACGTGGTCGGCAAAGCGTTCGTGGTAGCGAGACGCCAAAGTCACGTCGACGGTGAACATTGCGTTTTCTTTCCAGTCATCAGCAAGTACCACGTCAAAGACGTGTCTGTGAAGTTCATCAACGCGAGCGTCTTCTGCCTGAATCTGACGTGCCTGATCGACATCGGTGTTCTTCAAAATCTGCACGCACTTCTTAGCGAGTTCGACGTCGAGCGCACCCATCTCCTTAAAGGTGGATGAAAGCGCAGCCGGTACAGCTGAACCAGGGAAGCGGTAACGTGCGATTGCCGCAATGTGTCCGGCTAGCGCACCCATTCGCTCGAGTGATGCCGAGATACGTAGCGCAGAAACCAAAATGCGAAGATCGCGGGCAACCGGAGACTGCTTTGCAAGAATTCGAATTACAAGTTCATCAAGGGCCAGAGCTTTATTCCCTGTCTGGTCTGCGATGGCAATTGCCTCGTCGGCCAACTGCACGTTTGACTCGTTGAAGGCCTTTGAAGCCTTCTCGATGATTCGAACAGTGTCTTCTGCCATTTCGACAAGACGCACCTGAACTTCGTGCAACTGTGTTTGGAATACTTCGCGCATGCGGTCGCCCCTTGCTAATTCATCTGACATGAACCCTCGCATCACTAAGTAAACAAATGCCAAACAAACTCGGAATTTTGGTCGAATTCCGCTTATTTACTGGCCTCTAGCAAAGTTTACTTGGTTAATTCCCCCTAGTCTTGAAACGTGAACAGTGGCGACGGCGAATTAAACGCGGTAATTGCAGCAGAGGTGCTCGAAGCGCTCGGCTCGGCCGCGGTCGTGGTCAATGACATCAACATCATGGTGCAAGCCACTACAAATGCCCAAGATTTTGGACTCCTCCAGGACCGTGCCATAGTCGAAGTAGAGCTCCTCAACATCGTGGATTGGGCTCGCAAGTCCAAAGAAACCAAAACTGTTGAGAGCCAGATTAATGTCGGTGGTCGCGCGAGTAAGCTTTGGGTCCAAGCAACTGCTGCCCCGTTGGGCAATGGATTTGTAATTCTTACGCTCGAGGACCGAACCGAAGCGCGTCGATTAGAAGAGACCCGCCGCGATTTTGTGGCAAACATTTCGCATGAACTAAAGACTCCAATTGGGGCAATTGGATTACTAGCCGAGACCTTGCAAGATGCTACGGACGATCCTGCGGCAGTGCAAAAATTTGCATCGAGTCTGCAGCGCGAGGCAAATCGCCTTGGTCATATCGTGCAGGAAATCATCGAACTATCAAGACTCCAGTCGGCCACCTACGTGGCAGATTCTGGCATGGTCACTTTGAATGAAGTTATCAGCGATGCGATTGACCGCACTCAAATTGCCGCGGATGCAAAACAAATGCGCATTTTGGCTGACACCAACGAACAAGTTTTTGTTACTGGAAATTATGAGCAGCTGGCGATTGCGGTTACAAACTTGATTGAAAACGCCATCAACTACAGCGACCCTAATGGCCAGGTCGGAATCGCACTTCGCAAACACGATGACACTGCAGAAGTTGTTGTAACCGATAGCGGTGTCGGGATTGCGATT
>JBJTNR010000104.1:0-7062 GCA_046074145.1 Rhodoluna sp. | reverse complement strand
CAATGACCCGCACCTTGATGCCGTGGGCTGCCTCTAACTCGGTAGCCAGAATTTCTAATCGGTCTAATCGTCTGGCGGCAATGATTAGGTCATAGCCATCGGCGGCAAGCTTGCGAGCGAATAAATCTCCCAGCCCGCTAGATGCTCCGGTAATAAGTGCAGTCTTGTTTGGCGTGGTCATGCTGCGAGCGTATCATTGGGGCCATGGGCTTGAAATTGCCAGATCGTTGGATCTGGGACAGTTGGTATGTAAAAGACGGCGACACCTATCACGCGTTTTATTTGTGTGCATCGCGCGGACTAGGCGACCCTAACCGTCGTCACCGCAGCCCGTCGGTCGGTCATGCGATTTCGAAAGACTTGCGCAATTGGCAAATTCTGCCCGATGCAATTACTCCGAGTGATGAACCGGGTTTTGATTCATGGACAACCTGGACCGGCAGCACCATTCAAGATGACAACGGCAAGTGGTGGATGTTCTACACTGGCTCGTCTCGTGAAGATGGCGGGCTAATTCAGCGCATCGGTGCCGCAACTTCTGACGACATGATTACTTGGACAAAACTGCCAGGTGGCGCTAGCGATCGCTCAATGGTTTCGGCTGATTCGACTTGGTATGAGCTGCTCGACACCTCACCCGAGCCGGTTTGGCACGATCAAGCTTGGCGCGACCCTTGGGTATTTAGATTCCCCCATGACCAATCGACTTGGCACATGTTGATTACTGCGCGCAGCAAAGTTGGTAACCCGCGCACCCGAGGAGTAGTTGGCCACGCCACCTCGACCAACCTGATCGACTGGAAAGTTCAGCCGCCGCTATCTGAGCCCGACCAGGGCTTTGGCCAAAACGAGGTTTTTCAGTTCGAAATCGTTGACGGTGTGCCGATCTTGCTGTTCTGCTGCGACTGGCCAGAACTCAGCGTCGAAAACCAGAAGCTCTGGGGCCAGATTTGTACTACTTATTCAGTGGTGGTTGACGAGAACCTCAAACACATCGATTTCAACCGTGCCCAGCCGTTTTTGCAGCAGCAGGTCTATGCCGGCCGCCTAATCAATGGCCCGGATGGCTGGTATTTGGTGGGCTTTATCAATATGGTCGAGGGCAAGTTTGTGGGCGAGATCTGTGACCCGATTCCGGTGACCGCGGACCCGACCCTAGGCATCGTCCCGCGCTAACCCTTTGTTAGGTCATACATACCTTTATATTGCGGATGGGTAACGAAATGCCAAACCTGTCCACATGCCTATATATCTGCGTTAGGTTTTATCCGTGCCCGGAATTGTAAGCCCTTACATTTCGGACTTACCCAATAGGAGAATAAATTGATTAAAAAGTTGATTGCTGTTGTTGCAGCAGCAGGCTTGGCAGTCTCACTAACCGCATGTGCTCCAGCAGCATCTGGCGGCAAGAGCTGTGACAAGGTAACAGAAATTACCTGGCTAGGCACCATCAAGGTTGAGATCCAGGACCAGTTCTTGGCTGCGGTTGAAGATTACAACGCATCTCAGTCTTGCTACAAAATCGTTTCAGTTGCAGGTGAGGGTGACTCACTTCTAGCAAACCTAACTACTCTTTACGCAGCCGGTGAAGCACCTGTTGTTATGACCATGCTTCAGGAACTTCCTGACATGGCTGACAAGCTAATGGACTTCAACGACACCGACCTAGTGTCAAAGGTTGCAGACCCAGGTCTTTTGACTGCAGCAAACAAGGGTGGAAAGCAGATTGGTATTCCAGTAACTGCTGAAGCTTTTGGTCTTCTTTACAACAAGAAGGTTCTTGACGATGCAGGCGTTGACCCATCAGCAATCAAGACTCGCTCAGATCTAGAAGCAGCATTCACTGCTGTTGAAGCATCTGGCAAGAAGGCAATTCACTTCTCAGGTCTATGGTGGTCACTTGGTGCTCACTTGAGCAACGTGCTATTCACCAACTCAGCATCTGACCACGAGGGCCGTCTAAAGGTTCTTGACGACATGGCTGCTGGAACTCACGACCTAGACACCGATCCTGTATTCGCAAACTGGGCTGACACTTTTGAATTGATGCGTGCACACGACATCAACAAGGGTAAGAGCATTGCAGATGACGAATACGACCAGGCAGTTCTTGACCTTGGTAAGGGTGACGTTGGTTTCTGGTTCATGGGTAACTGGGCAGAGCCTAACTTGATTCAGACTGACGCTGCTGGCGAATTCGGAATCATGCCTCTACCAATCAGCGATGACGCTGCCGCTTACGGTAACGACAGCATCTCTGTTGGTGTTCCTTTCTACTTCACCATTGACAAAGAGCAGTCAACCAAGGCTGAGCGTGAAGGTGCGATTGACTTCCTGAACTGGTTGGTTTCAACTCCAGAAGGTCAGACTCACTACGCTGGTTCAATTGAAGATGACAACATGTCATTCATCCCTGTTTACAAGGACTTCACTGTTGAGCCAACCACTTACATGGCTAAGGCAATTGCTGGCTACATCAAGGATGCAAAGACCCTTGAGTGGATGAACAGCTACTACCCAGCTGGTGGACAGAACCTATACGGTGACGCCGGACAGAAGTACATCACTGGAAAGATTGACCGCAAGGGTTACGCTGCGGAAATCGAAAAAGCCTGGAAGGGCGTAGACGCGACCTGGCGTTAATCCGCTAAGTCTCATCTTTATAAAGTGATTCTTGTGGCCCAAGCCGAAGTATTAGGCTTGGGCCACAAGACTTTTTAGCAGTAGAAAGTAGCGTGCAATGAACATTAGGGAACTAAAAAAGTTTGCGATCTTCGCACTTGTTCCTCTTGGTGCGTTTGTTTTTGTTCTTGTAATTCCATTCATTCAAGGTTTGATTGCCACATTCACCAACTGGAATGGTTTCAAATCAACAAAGTTTGTTGGGTTCGACAACTACGTAAAAGCATTCGCCGATGAGAAATTCTGGGCGACCCTCAGCTTCACTTTTAACTTTGTAATCGTTTCGGTGATTCTGGTAAATCTCGTCGGCTTCTTGCTGGCGCTTTTGGTTACCTTGAAGATGAAGGGCACCACAGTGCTTCGCACCTTCTTCTTCGTTCCGAATCTCATCGGTGGTGTGATCCTCGGTGTTATTTGGCAATTTATTTTTGGTCGTGCACTTGTTGGTGCAGCAGACATGTTTGGCTGGGAGGCATTCAAGCAATCCTGGTTAATTGAACCTGGCACTGCCTTCTGGGCGTTGATTATTGTAACCACCTGGCAAAGCGCCGGATACGTGATGATCATTTATGTAACCGGTTTGATGAGCATTGAATCTGATGTGCTCGAGGCAGCTCGAATCGATGGCGCCGGCCCGTTGCGCACATTGTTTAACATCAAGCTTCCGCTGATGGCACAAGCTTTCACAATTTCGTTGTTCTTGACCATGCGCAATGCATTCATGGCTTACGACGTAAACCTTTCATTGACTAACGGTGGTCCGTACCGTTCAACCGAGTTGATTTCGATGCACGTTTATACCGAAGCTTTTGACTTTGGACACTTCGGCACCGGTCAGGCTAAAGCGGTAATCATGTTCTTGGTAGTGGCATTGGCCGCTCTTACTCAAGTCGCGATTAGCAAGCGCATGGAGGTGCAGCGATGAGAAACGCAAAGATTTGGCGCCGCGTCGTCTTTACTTTTGGTGCGGTTTTGGCGTTTGCCTACGCGTTCCCGTTCTTCTTGGTGTTGATCAACTCGTTCAAGCCAAAGATGGCGATTCTAGAAAACACTCTTTCGCTACCAACCGAACTTGACTGGGATAATTTCGTTCAAGCAGCAAAGAAGATGAACTACTTTGTGGCCTTCACCAATTCTTTGATTGTTACCGTGGCCAGTGTTTTGGCAATCATCATCATTTCTTCGATGCTTGCTTTCTATCTGGCTCGCAGAAAGACCAAAGTATCTAAAGCGATTTTCATGGTCTTGGTTTCATCGATGATTGTTCCTTTCCAGTCGCTAATGGTTCCGTTCATCGGACTGTATGGAAAGCAGGGTCCGGTTGCAGCGCTGAACATGTTGAGCACCTATGGTTTGGTGTTCTTCTACATGGGCTTCGGTGTTGCCATGTCGACATTCTTGTATCACGGGTTTATTTCGAATATTCCTTACGAACTCGACGAAGCTGCCATGCTCGATGGAGCTTCTGACTTCACAGTGTTCCGCAGAATCATCTTCCCGATGTTGACTCCGGTAACCGCAACGGTTGCGATTTTGCAGGCACTGTGGATCTGGAACGACTATCTGTTGCCGTCGATGGTTTTGTTTAGAGATGCGCGAACTTTGCCGCTCTCGACTTATATCTTCTACGGCATGTATTCATCGAACTACGGTCAGGCAATGGCTGGTCTGTTGCTCTCGATCATTCCGATCGTAGCCTTCTACTTCATCATGCAGAAGCAGATTATTTCTGGAATCTCGGCTGGTGCGGTTAAGTAATTAGATTGTGAAAAGACCCCCGAGTTTTCGGGGGTCTTTTTGTATATCTTATTTTTGACTTGCTAAATCAGCCCAGTCGCCAAGGCGATTAGCCTTCACCGCAATTCGAGCAAGATCAACTTCAGCCGGCGAAATTAATCCTTCTTCGACTGCCTTTGCGATGTCGCCCGAGGTAAGAAGAATTCCGGCAAGCACTACACCTGATGCCGTCACGTCTGCAGGCAACGGGTCTGGAATTGAAAATTTGATAATGCTGGTTGACGGAGTTGGTTCGGGTGCTGCTGAAGCACATGCGGTTAACGAAGTGACCAGCCCGAGCACTAGAAGTGGAAAGAATTTTTTCAACTAATTCTTACCTTTGCCGTCGCTCTTACCATTGTTTTTATCGCTGTTTCCGTTTCCAGAGCTGCCACTTCCCTTGCCAGAGTTTCCGTTACTTGATCCTGAATCGGAAGTTGAGTCAGTGCTCGAGGTGGAATCATCTGTTGGTGCAACTACATCAGCGTTATCAATTTGCTTTTTAGCTTTCTTAGCTACTTGAGCAACTTCTTTGGCAGCTTTTTTGGCCTCATTGTCGGCGGTCTTTACAGCCATCGCGTCGATCTTCTTTTGTGCGCTTTCAATCTTGGCTAAGTTCTCATCGCGAGTTGCAATAAGCGCGTCATACTCTTCTTGAGTAATGTTGCCTGCTTCTAATTCTGCGAGTGCTCCGTCAATTTCGGCGAGGGCAACATTTGCTTCTGCAAGTTGAAACTTGAAACCGAGTCCACGTGCGCAGGCACTTGCTGGGCCAGGTTCAGCGCGGCAGGCTTGGAACTCAGCCTTCACTGCATCGAAAGCGGCTTTTAGGGCTGCTGACTCTTCGGTCCAAGCTTCGTCTTGATCTTCTAAGTTGGTTTCAAGTTCATCGAGTACATCGGCGGCATCGGTGCCATCTTCAATCTGCGTGTCTACGGCGTCTAGGACATCCTGGTCAATCACGTCATTGTCAATCGCATAACCAATGTCTTCTAGAAGTTGATCTTCTAGGGCTGGGTCAGTGATGTTGAGGTCTAGTGTTTCTGAAGTGGCATCTAGGATGCTGGCGGCTTGATCAGTGATGTCGGCCGCATTTGCCGGTGCCGAGAAAAATAGTGAGCCGGTGGCTAGAAGTGCCCCTGTGGTGATTGCGATAAGTTTTTGCATGATTCCTCCTCTTATATATGAACATCTCGTGCTGAAAATTTGCTGAGAGTGTGGGTTGGCAATGTGTCAGACTGGGTTCATGAAAGCAACGAGGCTTGAGCATGACCTTCTTGGCAATTTTGAAATTCCTGCGAGTGCGTATTGGGGTGTTCACACCGCCCGCGCGGTAGAGAACTTTCCGATTTCTGGTGTGCCGATTGGTCACTATCGTTCGTTGGTTCGTGCGTTGGCAATGATAAAGCAGGCTTCGGCAATAGCCAATTTCAAGCTCGGGCAGCTTGATGATTCGGTGCATAAGGCAATAGTTGCCGCTTGTGTTGAAATCGAAGCCGGCGGGTTCGACAAGGAATTTGTTGTCGACGCCATTCAGGGCGGTGCCGGCACCAGCACCAACATGAACGCGAACGAAGTAATTGCTAATCGCGCGCTCGAGCTGGCCGGGTTTGCTAAGGGCGAGTATGACCAGATTCATCCGCTCAATCACGTCAACATGTCGCAATCGACAAACGATGTCTACCCGACAGCTATCAAGGTGGCGCTGATAATTGAGATTCTGGCGCTGCTACGCGCGATGGATCACCTGCGCGAGGCGTTTAGCGCAAAGTCGCGCGAGTTTGCCTCGGTAATCAAGATGGGTCGCACGCAGTTGCAAGATGCCGTGCCGATGACCCTGGGTCAAGAATTTTCTACCTTTGCATTGATGATTGCCGAAGACCAGGCGCGGTTGCGTGAAGTTATTCCGCTGCTTAGTGAGATCAATCTTGGTGGCACCGCGATCGGCACCAAGTTGAATGCACCGGCTGGATATTCTGAGGCTGTTTGTGCAGAGCTCGGCAAGATTTGTGATCACACCTTTGTGTTGGCCGAGAACATGGTAGAGGCCACCCAAGATGCTGGTGTGTTTATTACTGTCTCTGGTGTTTTGAAGCGTATTGCTGCGAAGTTTTCAAAGGTGTCGAACGACTTGCGTTTGCTATCGAGTGGTCCGCGTGCGGGACTTGGTGAAATTAATTTGCCAGCGCGTCAGGCCGGTTCTTCAATCATGCCGGGCAAAGTTAATCCGGTAATTCCCGAAGTGATGAATCAGATTGCGTTTACCGTGATCGGAAACGATTTGACCGTCACGCTTGCTGCCGAAGGTGGTCAGTTGCAGTTGAACGCATTCGAGCCGATTATTTGTCGCTCGCTGATGATGAGCATCGTTTATTTGCGTCAGGGCTGTGGTGTGCTTGCCGATTATTGTGTTTCGGGCATCACTGCTAACGCCGAATTCTTGCGCGGCGAAGTAGAGAAGTCGATTGGTTTGGTAACCGCGTTGTCTCCGCGCATCGGTTATGAAAATGCGACCGCCGTTGCGCAAGAGTGTTTAGAGTCAGGCGCTTCGGTGCGCGAAGTAGTAATTGCGCGCGGTCTTTTGTCGGCTGCCGAATTCGATCA
>JBJTNR010000103.1:0-2690 GCA_046074145.1 Rhodoluna sp. | reverse complement strand
GGGTCTTGTCGATGCCGCAGGTGGCGCACTCATTTTTGTTGGCTCTGTCGTCGCAATGGCGATAATCGATCCGCTATTACTTGGATTAACTCTGGCAATGATTTCGATTGCGGTCATGTCGATTGGTTTCAGCGCAAGACGAATTCGTTCGGCAACAACTAAGGCGCAAGAACGCGTTGGGAACATGGCGGCTTCGGTCGAACGCGCACTATCGGCGGTGCGAACAATTCGTGCGGCTAGCGCCGAAACCCGCGAGAGCAATCAAATTGTTCAGGACGCCAAAGATGCATATGCGCAGGGAGTGAAAATTGCACGCATCAATGCAGCCGTCACCCCAATCGGCGGTCTTGCGGCAAACGGTGCGTTCATAGTTGTGCTCGGTGTCGGTGGTTATCGCGTCGCCGCTGGAGACACTCCGGTTGCAAGCCTGGTTACTTTTATTTTGCTGATGTTCCTTATGATTCGGCCAGTAGGTCAAGCATTCGGTGCCTATAGTTCGGTGCAAACCGCACTCGGTGCGTTGGCGCGCATTCAAGAGGTGCTGGACATTCCACTCGAAGACACCGATGTCGAACGTTCCACCGCACCGAAACGTAATGCAGTCAACACCACCGCGATCGAATTCAAAAAAGTTTCGTTTGCCTATGCGCCAGCACCGGATGCCGATGGAAAAAAATCTGAGCCGCGCGAAGTACTCGAAAAAATTAGTTTTAAGATCGAACGCGGAACTCGCGTTGCAATCGTCGGTCCATCGGGTTCCGGTAAATCGACAACTTTCTCGCTGATCGAAAGATTCTATGAGCCAACTTCTGGTGAAATTTTGCTGGATGGTCAGCCAGTGACTTCGATGTCGAGAGGCGCCCTTCGTTCGCAAATTGGCTATGTTGAGCAAGATGCTCCTGTGCTTGCCGGCAGCATCCGTGAAAATCTGCTGATAGGTTCGCCCGACGCCACTGAAAAAGACCTAAAGGCAGTGCTTAAAGAAGTAAACCTCAGCGATGTTCTGAAGCGTGACAAGCGCGGACTCGATGCTGAAGTCGGCGAGCAGGGCATCATGCTTTCGGGTGGTGAACGTCAGCGCCTGGCGATTGCGAGAACGTTACTTTCAGCACCGCCGATTTTACTGCTCGATGAATCAACTTCATCACTCGATGGAATCAACGAAAAGAAAATGCGCGACGCCATTGATTCGGTTGCCAAGAACCGCACCCTAATTGTGATTGCGCACCGACTCTCGACGGTAATCGACAGCGACCAAATCATCGTGCTCGAAAAGGGCAAGGTGCTGGGCGTCGGCACCCACCGACAATTGCTGCGCTCAGTTCCGCTATATAAAGAGCTGGCCAAGAGCCAGATGCTAGCCTGACGGCAGCCAAATAAAACTATTAGATTGGGTTCATGAGCCCAATGAAGTCGCTCGCCGAATACGGCGATCCCCTCGACCGTTCCACCGCCATCGCCCTTGATGTGGCAGACCCGCTGGCGAAATATAAATCTGTATTTCAAATTTCCGACCCTGACCTTTGTTACCTAGATGGAAACTCGCTCGGACGAATGCCTCTCGCTTCGATAAAAGCGGTAAATGATTTTCTTACCGAAGAATGGGGCAAAGAATTAGTCGACGGTTGGGCGCACTGGATTGATGAAGCGCAAACCGCTGGAAATCTTTTGGGTCGCGCTGTGCTTGGTGCCGCCGATGGACAAACGCTGGTTCAAGACACCACCTCGGTGAATTTTTATCAACTTTGTGTTGCGGCGATCAAGGCTCGACCTGGGCGCAAAACCGTAATCATCGATTCATCAAACTTTCCAACCGATCGATACATTTTGTCGGGCATTGCCGAATCGATGGGGTTGAACCTAATCACACTGAATAACGATGGCCTCGGCGGACCTGGAGAAGTTGATGTTGATGCCGATTGTGAATTAATCACGCCAGAAATTCTTAAACCGTTTATGAACGATGACGTTGCCCTGGTAACCCTGCAGGTAATTCACTACCGGTCAGGTTCTCGCCCAGATGTAAAAGCGATAACCGATCTGGTGCGCAAGCACGGTGGTCTCGTGGTGTGGGATGCCTCGCACGCCGCCGGCGCCATCGATCTTCGGTTTGATGATTGGGGCGTAGACCTCGCGGTGGGCTGTACCTATAAATATGGAAACTCTGGCCCAGGGTCTCCTGCCTGGTTATACGTGCGCAAGAACCTGCAATCACAAATCCTCCCTCCGATTCAAGGTTGGTTCGCAAATGATAAGCAGTTTGAAATGGGTCCACATTTTGAGCCGGCCGAACACATTCGTAGATTCCAAATTGCTAGTCCATCGATCATCGGAATTCGTGCGATGCAAGCCAGCTACAAGATGATTGCCGAAGCCGGAATCGCGACAATTGCAGAAAAGGCGGCGCTCGGCACCGAGCTGATTCTTGCCCTGTTCGATGCTTGGCTCGCACCTCTGGGCTTCACCTTGCTGACTCCGCGGGAAGCCAATCGACGCGGTGGTCATATCACGGTGGGACACCCAGATGCTAAAAAAATCGCATCTGCAATGCGCAGCATGACCAACACGATTCCCGACTACCGCACGCCGAATTCAATTCGCCTCGCAATTACACCGTTGCCAACTAGCTATGTGGAAATTTTTGACGGTATCGCCCGCATGCGAGACCTAGTAGCCAGCAAAAAATACTT
>JBJTNR010000102.1:0-3189 GCA_046074145.1 Rhodoluna sp. | reverse complement strand
CGCGGCAATAACTACCGGCCGCTTTGATGCATACCTGGCCACCGAATTGGCCTGGCGAGCTGGCTACACCGATAGCTCGCACCTGTTGCCGTTCAGCGGCTGGTTTGCCTCGGCGGCTTTTCACTTGGGCAGTGGCATCGGCGAGCTGACGGTGTTCGGCTTAGTGGCCTTGGCCACCTGGGCGCTAAACACCCAGTCGGTGAAGGCCGTGGGTCTCGAACTTCGGGCGTTCACCGTGGCCTACCTCGTCTATTTGTTTGCCGTGTTCTTTCCGCAGAGCAGCACCCCGCGGCTGCTCTTCGGAGCCTTTGGGTTGCTGGCGGCCCTCGCGGTGGCTAGCACAGAGTGGCCCAAAGCCGCTCGCTGGGGCTTGCTCGGTCTTAGCCTCTTTGCGCAGGTGCTCTGGTTGCTCGTCTGCTGGAAGTACTCCGCCCCAGACTTCACACCTCCATAACAACTGCATAAACCTAGGGCCGAAAAGGGCAGCAGCCCGGCTTCTCGATGGTTTCTGTCGGTTTCGTGTGGGATAATTGAAGTTCGGCGAAGAAGCCAGCAATACAAGGAGTCTTATACATGGCAGCAATGAAGCCACGCACCGGCGACGGACCAATGGAAGCCGAGCGCGAGCCTCGCGGTCTAATCATCCTTCGAGTACCACTTGAGGGTGGGGGTCGACTAGTAGTTTCAGTCAACGATGAAGAAGCCAAGAGCCTGCACAAGGTGCTTGCTGGAGTCGTAAAGAAATAGGCTTTTAAAAGTAAAAATCCGGTCAGTGATGACCGGTTTTTTATTTAACTAAACCAGATCTCGCCAGTCGGCTTCTTCATTATCTTCGGCAACAACGATGGTTCCAGTTTGCACTGGAGTTGGCAAAGTAATTAGCTCGGTCGGCGGCGAGACGTATGTCGCTTCATCTCTTCGGTTCACCAGCACATTGTTGATGTAGTCGGAAACCGCCTCACTCATCGAGATAGTTCGATTTTGCTGCTCCGACATGTACCAGCGGTGCTCCAATACCTGGTGATAAATTTCGGCAGGCTCTAATCGACCAGACAAATCTTTTGGAATAGCGGCAATCACTGGTTCGTAATTGTGACTCATCCATTCATGAGCCAAAACTTCTTCGTCGGCACCTGGTCGGTCATGATTGACCAGATATTGGTCAAGATCGTTAAGTAATCTACGTGCTTGATTTTCTTCGACGTCTAGCCCGGTTAATTGAATCAAACGACGGGCGTGGTGGCCAGCGTCAACAACCTTGGGTTGAATTTTTACGGTCGAACCCTTGTCGTCTTTTTTGATAGTCAACTCTTCGATGTCAAAACCAAGTTCGTTCAATCTCGCAACGCGGCGGTTTATTCTCCAACGCTCGGAGATATCGAAGGTTTCAACTTCGGTAAGTTCAGCCCAAAGTTCTCGATATTTTGCAACGATGCGTTCGCTGGTTGCAAGAGCATCTACACCGGGAGCCGCGTGACCACTCGCAATTAAGTCCATGAGCTCACCGGCGATATTGACTCGCGCAATTTCAAGATCATTTTCTCGCTGGCCATTAGACAAACCAGTGGGGTGTAGTTGCCCGGTTTCTGCGTCGACCAGATATGCGGCAAAAGCACCGGCATCGCGACGGAACAAAGTATTTGAGAGGGACACGTCGCCCCAGAAAAAACCCACGATGTGCAAGCGCACCAAAAGTAGCGCTAAGGCATCGACCAGACGAGTTGCGGTTTCGACGCGCAGCCCTTGAGACCACATTGCACGATATGGAAGCGAGAATTTCAAGTGTCGAGTAATTAGAACAGAAAGTAATTTTTCACCGTTGGCATCGGTTCGATTGTTGACCACCGCGAATGGTTCGACGCAGGGAATATCCAAATGGCCAAGACTCTTGAGCATTTCGTATTCGCGCTCGGCAAGCTCGGGCAATGTTTCTTTAAGTGCGATTACTCGATCGCCGAGGTGCACGAACCGCACTATGTGGCGACTAAGTCCCTTGGGCAGCGCTGCGATGTGTGTTTCTGGCCATTGCTCTAACGGCAAATGCCACGGAAGATCCAGCAGTGCTGAATCGACCGTGGCAGCCGTAATTTCGAGAGAGCTCACTAGTTGAGACGAGCACCGGTTTCAACATCGAACACGTGCAAGATTCCACCCTCAGGCTTTAGGAATACCTTGTCGCCTGCATGCGGGTGCACGCGACCATCTACACGAGCAACGATGTCTTGATGTGAACCATCAAGGTGAGACTGGCCGTAAATGTAGCCGTCGGCACCAAGTTCTTCAACCACATCAACGTCTACCGAGATGCCTTCTTTTTTAGAGACAACTAGGTTTTCCGGGCGAATGCCAACTGTAACTGACTTTGCTTTGGTTTTCGACAAAACGGTTTTTGGAATCGAAAGAACGGTATTTCCAAATTCGACGCCGCCATCAACGATTGACAACTGCAAAAGGTTCATTGACGGTGAGCCAATAAAGCCGGCAACAAACACGTTCGCTGGCTCGTCATAAAGTTTTTGCGGGGTGTCCACCTGCTGCAGCACACCATCTTTTAGAACAGCAACGCGGTCACCCATGGTCATCGCTTCAACCTGGTCGTGTGTCACGTAAACGGTAGTTACACCTAGACGACGCTGCAAGGATGCAATCTGAGTGCGAGTCTGCACGCGAAGTTTTGCATCCAAGTTAGAAAGCGGTTCGTCCATCAAGAAGACCTGTGGGTTTCGAACAATTGCGCGGCCCATCGCAACACGCTGACGCTGACCGCCAGAGAGTGCCTTCGGCTTGCGATCCAAGTACTGCTCAAGATCAAGAATCTTTGCAGCTTCCTGAACGCGCTTGTTGATCTCTTCCTTATCTACGCCAGCGATCTTGAGTGCGAATCCCATATTCTCGGCAACACTCATGTGTGGGTACAGCGCATAGTTCTGGAACACCATCGCGATATCGCGATCCTTTGGTGCGACATCTGTGACGTCTTTGTCACCAATCCAGATGGCGCCCGCTTTGATATCTTCGAGGCCAGCAAGCATGCGCAAGCTGGTGGACTTTCCGCAGCCTGAAGGACCAACCAGAACGAGGAATTCGCCATCGGCGATTTCGAGGTTCAGTTTGTCCACTGCTGGGGATGTGCCACCGGGGTAGATGCGGGTGGCGTTTTGGAACACGACCTTAGCCATGATTTCTCCT
>JBJTNR010000101.1:0-3141 GCA_046074145.1 Rhodoluna sp. | reverse complement strand
AGCTTGAGTTAGGTAACCACCGGTGGTGTGCAAAATACCTTTTGGTTTTCCAGTGGTGCCAGAAGTGTAAAGAATAAATAGCGGGTGCTCGGCGTTGAAACCTTTTGCTTCGTGTTCGTCGCTTGCTTCACCGAGTGCGAGACCCCAATCGATGTCGCGGCCTTCTTTCCAATCGACATCTTGTTTGGTGCGGCGAACGACCAACACATTTTGCACGGATGGGCACTTGCCACCATCGAGCGCCTGGTCAACTGCCGGTTTAAGCGCACTTGCTTTTCCTTTTCGGAATCCACCGTCGGCGGTAATCACAAGTTTTGCCTGTGCGTCTTCGATGCGGGTGTGTAACGATTCAGATGAGAATCCACCGAAGATTACCGAGTGCACTGCACCGATGCGAACTACTGCCTGCATAGCGATTATTGCTTCTGGAATCATCGGCATATAAATTGCAACACGATCACCGGCTTGAATTCCAAGCGACAACAGTACGTTCGCGGCTTTCTTAACTTCGCGAGTCAGCTCGGCGTAGGTATATGTCTTTTCGTCGCCCGGTTCGCCCTCGAAATAGAGTGCAACTCGGTCGCCGTTGCCTGCATTCACGTGTCGATCTAGACAGTTATATGACACGTTGATTTCGCCGTCATAGAACCAGCGGGCAAACGGAGCATTAGACCAGTCGAGCGTCTCGGTGAAAGGTTTGTGCCAGTGCAGGTGTTTGGCTTGCTGAGCCCAAAAGGCTAGTCGATGCTGCTTGGCTTGCTCGTAGATGCCTGGCTGGGCAATGGCACTGGCCGAAAACTCGGCTGACGGCTCAAAATGGCGGTCTTCGTGGCTAAGGGATTCGATCTCTTGATCGGCTGACATCGTTGTCCTCCATAGGGGTTTGTAAACCTTCTCGTATCCTGCCACAAAAAAGAAATTTGGGCTTTTTAGTAGGAATTTCGTCGTTTTTTGGAATAAATTTCTGCGGTTAACCCTTTATTATTTATGTGTTGGCTTTCGAGCTAACCCGCAATACTGATTTACCCCCAAATTGGTATTGCCTGGCCCCGAACTCTTCCCCCAAGAGCTCGGGGCCCCCTAATTTAAGCGTGAATTGGCTGGTTTTCCACAAATTTTGCTGTTTTCGGCCGTCGGTTTCGGCTTTAACGCAGGCTTGGCAGATGCCATCCACGGATACTCCCGCCTCGCAACTTGGCCCGAAACTTAGCCAGCTATTGGCCAATCCTGGAATAACCGATTTATTGATCAACGGGCACCGCGACCTGTGGATTGGCAACAGCCCAGGCCGATTGGTTCGCGGGCAGAGCCCGTTTGAGTCGGAGGCCGAGTTGGGTGGTTTGGCTCAACACCTGATTTCGGCTGGTGGGCGGCATTTAGATCAGGCGAACCCTTTTGCTGATGTCACTTTGGCCGGGTATCGCATTCACGCTGCGTTAGCTTCGGGCTGTGTGCCAGAAACACATATGTCGATTCGCGTGCATGCAAATAAAAATTTTTCTCTTCAGCAACTATTTGATTCCGGCGGAATTAGCGAAGTCCAACTTTCGCGCTTGCGAGAAATATTGCACAGCGGGGAAAGTTTTTTAATTGCCGGCGCCACCGGTAGCGGCAAAACCACTTTGCTTCGAGCCATGCTCGCCGAATGCGGCGACGAGAGAATTATTGCACTCGAAGATGTCGCCGAATTAAATCTTGCAAATGTTCATTTTGTAGCTCTGCAAACCAGGCAACCAAACATCGAAGGTCGCGGAGAAATAACTCTTGAGCGATTGGTGCGCGAGTCATTGCGAATGAACCCCGATCGACTCGTGGTCGGTGAAGTGCGCGGCGCAGAATTGCTGGCGATGCTGCAGGCGCTGAACACGGGTCACCGAGGCGCCGCAACTGTGCACGCAAATTCAATCGAAGATGTATTAGTTAGGTTGCACTCCATGGTGATGGGGCTTGGTGTAACCGAAGCAAATTTAGTTGCGCAGTCTACTTCGGCATTTGATTGGCTGATTCAAACAGATGCGCAAAAGGTAGTTGCCATTAAGCGATTCGAAGAAGCTGGGCGAAATGCTTAATTCAAAACCAAAGCAAAATATTTTGCCTACGAATGCGGCAGATATTTGTCGGCAACTTGTTGCGTTGATGTTGGCTGGGCTACCCGCAAAGCAGGCGCGCGAAACACTGCGCGAGCAGATTGAAAAACTAACCTTTTCGCAACTGCGTCAATTCGAAACCGTTTGGTCGGTCGCAATTCGAGTCGGCGGGCCGCCGGCAATTGCACTGAATCGACTTGCCGATGTTTTTGATTTGCAATTTAGGCGTGAACAAGAAGTCGAATTGGCTTATTCGGCACCCAAGGCAACGGCCAAATTGGTCATGGGTTTGCCGGCAATCTCATTGGTCTTGGCCCAATTGGTTGGCATGGATCCGCTGGGAGCGATTACCAAATCTATAGTTGGCGCCGCCTCGATTTTTATTGGCTTAGCCCTGCTGGCAACCGGCCACTATTGGTCAAAGCGATTACTGGCAAATGCCTTGCCAACCACCGATGACCCGGGTGCGCATTTAGATTGCGTTGCCATCGGCTTGCAGGCTGGCTTGCCACTCGACCAAGCCAGGGCAACAGCCGAGCAGCAATTGCCGGCGAGCGAAGCAGACCGCGTGGCCCTCGACGAGGCTGCCGATTTGTCTCGGCGCACCGGGGCAGGCCTCAGTGAAATTTTGTTAGCCGCTGCCGACCGCGCTCGGCAATTGTTGAATTTCGAAATCGCAAATCGCATTGCTCGGCTCTCGGTGCGCCTGATGATTCCGCTCGGCGTTGCGGTGTTGCCTGCTTTTGTTTTTATCGCAATTGTTCCGATTGCGATCAGTTTGTTGTCTAAATAACGAAAGGAAAAAATGAAAAAGAAAAACTGGCAAGTTAAGTTGGCCGATGAAACCGGAGCCGCCACCGCGGAATATGCAATTGCTACCATGGCGGCGGTTGGCTTTGCCGGGTTGCTGGTGGTAATAATGCGCAGCGAAGAGGCGCGCACGATTTTGTTTAACTTGGTGCAGAGCGCACTGACTTTTACAAATCCAAATGACGCAGCACCGGCAGAATAGCGAAACTGGTTCGGTAACCGCCGAGCTGGTAATGACCTTGCC
>JBJTNR010000100.1:0-6929 GCA_046074145.1 Rhodoluna sp. | reverse complement strand
TATCGGAAGCTCCTCACGAACTGCCCGAATATCAGCCTGGTTGAATCCTTCTGCTGCCGATCCTGGAATGTATAACTGGCAGTCCGAACATGGAATCTGGGCAATCGCTGCGGGTCGAGTTTTCGGCGCCGGGTTAGGCGAATCGAAAATGAAATGGAGCTGGATTCCCGAAGTTGAGAACGACTTCATTTTTGCCGTAATTGCGGAGGAGTTGGGCCTTATAGGGGCGCTGGTTGTCATTGTGCTATTTGTAATTTTGGCTTTTTCTCTTTTGAAAATTTTGCAGCGCACCAATGATCCTTTTGGTCGCTTTACCATCGGCGGAATCATGATTTGGATTGTTTTTCAAGCATTGATTAACATCGCGGTGGTATTGCGACTACTTCCGGTTCTTGGTGTTCCACTGCCGCTTATTTCTCAGGGTGGCTCGTCAATGCTTTCTACATTGTTAGCAATCGGAATCGTGCTTGGCATTGAAAGACAAAACCATTCGCTGCCTCAAGCCAGAGTAAGGCCAAGGCGATGACAAATTATTTGTTAGCCGGCGGTGGCACAGCTGGCCACGTCAATCCACTCCTTGCGTTAGCCGAAAAAATTAGAGCAACCGAACCGCAAGCAAAGATTTTAGCCTTGGGCACCGCGGAAGGACTCGAGGTCGATCTGGTGCCACGACGCGGTTTCGAATTACGCACCATTGCCAAGTTGCCCTTTCCGCGTAGGTTTAATTTCTACGCTCTTAAATTTCCCGCACGTTTCGTAAACGCAGTGCGCGTCTGTCAAAGAATATTGCGAGAAGAAAATATCGATGTGCTAGTTGGACTCGGGGGATATGCAAGTGCGCCCGCATACCTGGCAGCAAATATTTTAAAAATTCCAATTGTGATTCATGAGGCGAATACCCGACCCGGTTGGGCGAATAAATTGGGTAGTCGTTTTGCAAAGGCCATCGGAACCGCGTTCAAAAACACTCCACTTAAAGGTTCCAGCCAAATCGGCATGCCACTTCGAAGTGAAATTGAGAAACTAACTTATTCGAATGACAAGGCGTCAGCCCGCAAAAATTTCGGCTTGAAGCCCGATGTCACCACGCTGCTGGTTACCGGTGGTTCTCTCGGCGCGAAACGGATTAATGAAACCATTGAGAACTCCCGCACTCTGCTTTCCGCAGCTGGAATCCAAGTGATCCACATTGTCGGTGGAAATTCTGAACTTCAGGATGAGCGCACCTCGGATTTCGTGAGACTGCGGTATTGCAATCAAATGGAGTTGGCGATCGATGCTGCGGATTTTGCTATTTCAAGAGCGGGTGCATCAACAGTTTCTGAATTTGCCGCGGTTGGATTGCCGGCACTTTTCATTCCCTACCCAATCGGAAACGGTGAACAAAGGTTCAATATTCGCGAGATAGTAGAAGCAAACGGTTCCATTTCAACGCGAGATCAGGAGTTCACCCCAGACTTCGTTGCCCAAAACGTAATTCCACTTATGTCTAATTCGGTCAAACTCGCCGAAATGAAAACCGATGCGAAATCAGTCGGTATTTCTAACGGCGCCGAACGCTTATTAGCCATGGTTCGTGGCGCGCTGAATTAGTCTTTTGCTTAGGCGTTAGGAATAAATTGATCAAACCTGATTTTTCGCAACCGGTACCAAACGATTTCGGCACAGTCCACTTCGTCGGTATAGGTGGCTCTGGAATGAGCGGTATCGCGCGAATATTTCTTGGAATGGGTCATAAAGTTACCGGCAGCGATCTTCGTGACACTTCAAACGTTGCAGCGCTCCGCGAACTTGGTGCCGAAATTTTTATCGGTCATGACGCTTCTCATTTAGGTAATCCAGACACCGTGGTGGTTACCTCTGCGCTTTGGCCGAATAACCCTGAATATTTATTAGCAAAAGAAAAAGGCATTCCTGTTATTCATCGATCGCAGGCACTTGCATATCTAACTCAAAAACGCGATGTCATTGCAGTAGCAGGTGCTCACGGCAAAACAACTAGCACAGGAATGATTATTACCGCACTGTTGGAGCTTGGCGAAGATCCAAGTTTTGTAAACGGAGGTGTGATTGCTTCATTGAATGCATCGTCAGCAAGCGGGTCAGGCAATTTATTCGTGATTGAAGCGGATGAATCCGATGGATCTTTTTTGCATTACAACACCGCCGTAGCTCTAATCACAAACGTGGATGCTGACCACCTTGATCACTACGGCACCGAAGAAGCGTTCGAAGCCGAATTTGCCAGGTTTGCCCAAGGGGCTCGCGATTTCGTTGCAATTAGTTCCGATGACCCAGGAGCAGTGCGAGTGACTCGGTTGATCAAAGATCATCGAGTTTTGACTTTCGGTCACGCCGATAACGCAACAATTCGCTTGTTTGATGTTGATGCGAACGGCCCAAGGGTTTCGTTCTCAATAGCAGCCGATGGCAGCACTTATTCTGCGCAACTGCAAATTCCGGGGGAGCACAACGCAATAAACGCGGCTGGTGCTCTTGCCGTAATGATTGGTCTTGGGTTCAATGCTGCTGATTCGCTAAATGCGATTGAAAAATTCGGGGGCACCGAGCGTCGCTTTCAACTTCACGGATCGAAGCGTGGGGTTTCGGTTTACGACGACTTCGCGCACCATCCAACCGAAGTTAGCGCAGCCATTAAAGCAGCCCGTGCCGTTGTCGGTACTGGAAAAATAATTACTGTGTTTCAACCGCATTTGTATAGTCGGACACGACTTATGGCGCAGGAATTCGCTGAGGCACTTTCTGCGTCAGATGAAGTGGTGGTGCTCGATATTTATGCCGCACGTGAAGATCCAGAGCCTGGAGTGACCGGCGCATTAATTTCAAACGCATTCAAAAATCAAAAGCAAGTTCACTACGTACCCGCATGGGAAGACGTTCCTGCAGTTGCAGCAATGCTCGCTAACAAGGGAGATTTCATCATGACGATGGGATGTGGCGACATTTATCGCATGGTTCCAGAGTTGCTTGACGCCCTTGAGGACAAATAGTTAATGAAACGTCCACATTCCAGACCGAATTCGGCTGGTTTGCCTAGAGCGCCAAAATCTGAGAGTGCAAAACCGCAAAAGCCAAAGAGAAACACTGCTCAAATTAAATCTGCGAAATTTAAATCTTCAAATATTAAAGTCACAAAAATTAAGCCTCCGAGCAATCCAAAGCGAATCGTTCGTTCAAAAGTTGAAACTAATCGAGCGCTGAAAACTGCAAGATCGATTCAAAAACGCGAGATTCGAAGATTCACTGGATATTCACGCGCGCGTCGCGCTGTTGTGGTTACCGTTGTTTCGGCTTTTTCCGCGCTTTTGCTTTTGGTGCTGGCTTCAATTTTCACCCCAATGCTTGCGGTTGAAACCATTGACGTATCTGGAACAAATCGATTAAGTCAAAAATCCGTAATCAACGCTCTGCAAAATCAAATCGGCAAACCTCTGCCAGCCGTTTCTGGGTCGGACATAAAAGCGGCGCTAAAACCTTTCGCGTTAATAGAAAGCTTTACTATCGTGAGTTTGCCGCCGCATACTTTGCAAATAAAAATCATTGAGCGCCAGCCAATTGGAGTCGTAAATGTCAACGGAACAGATTACCTCTACGATCCTGCCGGCGTGAAGGTCGGTTTTGCCTCGGGCCAAGAGAAGCTTCCGGTTATCGATATTTCTGGTGACCCGTCGAAATCAAAATTATTTCAG
Source organism: Rhodoluna sp. (assembly GCA_046074145.1). Classification (GTDB taxonomy): domain Bacteria; phylum Actinomycetota; class Actinomycetes; order Actinomycetales; family Microbacteriaceae; genus Rhodoluna. The sequence goes on along the minus strand of JBJTNR010000100.1, from coordinate 3,219 downwards.
GCTGCTATAGAAGTCCTAATGGCGCTACCCGCAGATCTGCTAACGAACGTTTCGGTTATTCACGCTCAGTCCAAAGATGATGTGACACTAACTTTGCGTGGCTATGCGGGTCAGAGAATTATCTGGGGAGACCAAAGTGAATCTATTCTTAAATCACGAGTGCTGGCTGCATTGATTGCAAATCAAAAATCGACCGATCGAGTTACCTACGATGTTTCTGCTCCTAACTCGCCAGTCGTGAAGTACGGCAACTTTTAGACACGCCTAGGTATGTACGCCAAAAAAGCCGTAATACGGCTTATTTTTTTCGCGCAATGTTATAAAAGGCGCTAACTATAAGCCTCAGGCTTAGGTTGAACCTTTTTTCAAGGCAGACAGTCGCATAGGCGACGGAATTTAGCGGAGGTTTAGCGTGGGTCTGAATCAGAACTACCTAGCGGTAATCAAGGTTGTTGGCGTCGGTGGTGGTGGCGTTAACGCGCTCAACCGCATGATCGAAGCGGGATTACGCGGTGTCGAATTCGTCGCGATTAACACCGATGCCCAGGCGCTATTGATGAGCGAAGCGCACGTCAAGATCGACATTGGTCGAGACCTAACTCGCGGCCTTGGTGCCGGTGCAGATCCTGAAATTGGACGCCGTGCTGCCGAAGATCACGCAGATGAAATTGAAGCCGCACTTCGTGGGGCAGACATGGTTTTTGTCACCGCAGGTGAAGGTGGTGGAACCGGTACCGGAGCAGCTCCGGTTGTAGCTCGAATTGCGAAGCAACTCGAAGCACTAACCGTCGGTGTTGTTACTCGTCCATTTGGATTCGAAGGCAAGCGCCGTGCCCAGCAAGCCGATGCCGGTATCGAAATTTTGCGCGGCGAAGTCGACACTTTGATTGTTGTTCCAAACCAGCGCTTGCTGGAATTGGTAAACAAGAACGTTTCAGCACTCGAAGCGTTCACGATTGCCGATGATGTTTTGCGAGCCGGTGTTCAGGGCATTTCAGACCTAATCACCACACCGGGCTTAATCAACCTCGACTTTGCCGACGTTAAGTCGGTAATGAAGGGCGCAGGCTCTGCATTGATGGGAATCGGTACCGCCAAGGGTGAAGATCGAGCAGTCCGCGCAGCAGAACTTGCAGTTTCAAGCCCACTGCTTGAAGCAAGCATCGATGGCGCACACGGCGTGTTGCTATTGGTGCAGGGAGCTTCTGACCTCGGACTTCACGAAATTGATGAAGCTGCTCGAATGGTTCAAGAAGCTGTCAGCCCTGAAGCAAATATTATTTACGGAACCACAATCGACGACACGCTCGGAGATGAAGTTCGCATCACGGTTATCGCAGCTGGATTCGACGGTGGTCAACCTAAGGTTCGAAAGGTTGAGCGTAAGGCATTTACCGAGCCGGTCAATACCGTTTCTGCACCTGCAACTTCGGTGAGCACTTCCTGGTTTGACGATGTTGCCACTCCGGCTACCGAATCGATAACCATCGTCGAAGAAGAAGTTGTGATTTCTCAGATTCCGCATGCGTTTGCCGAAAGACAAGTCTCTGAAAGACAAGTCTCTGAAAGACACCGAGACGAAGAGGCGCCCAGCCGCGCTGGAGTACCAGCTGGATCTCGAGTCCCTCAAAGCGCCGACGGAACCTGGGGAGACGATCTCGACATCCCAGACTTTCTTAAATAATCAAACTGATAGTTCAACTGAATCAGTAAAGCAGCGTCGAAAAGGCGGCTTTATTCGTGGACTCTTTAGCTAACCGATATAACAGCGTCTTAGAGCGCATCGATTCGGCAGCGCGTCAAGCCGGCCGCCAGGCAACAGATATCGAGTTGATAGTTGTTACGAAGAATCATCCGGCGTCTCTCGTACGCGAATTAATTGAACTCGGCGCATCGCATTTTGGCGAAAATCGCGATCAAGAGGCAAAACCCAAAGCCGAAGAAGTGGCCCACGCAAGCAAATTGAAAATTTATGATTGGCATTTTGTCGGGCAACTGCAAAGCAACAAGGTTCGGTCGGTGATGGGCTATGCCAATACAATCCACTCGCTGGACAGACCTTCTTTGCTAAACGAGTTGATCAAACAGGCTACGACGGCAGCGAAATCGGTGGAAGTGTTCATCGAGCTTAATTTGACCGAAGATGCAGGCCGAGGGGGAATTGAACCCAAAGACCTTCGAAGCTTTGCCGAAAAAGTTGTTCAGTCGAGCAACCTAAATTTACTGGGCGTTATGGGAGTGGCTGGATTAGACCAGGAGCCAGAGCGAGAATTTGAGCGCATTCGTGAGGCGAGCCAATTACTACAAACCGCGGTGCCAACCGCCAAATACATTTCTGCAGGCATGTCAGGCGACTTCGAGGCCGCCATATTGGCCGGTGCGACACACTTGCGGATTGGTACCGCAATAACCGGAAATCGACCGGTCTAGCAATATTCTGGACTTTAAAGAACCGTCAGGAGAATAAAAATGGCAGGTCTAATTTCACAAGTTTCGGGTTGGCTTGGACTCGGCGACGAAGCCGAATCACTTCCACCTCGTCCGGTAGCTGCGCCTTCGGGTGAGTCACGCCCGGCAGCTCGCATCACACCGATGCGTCCTCGTCGAGGGGTTTCAGACGTTTCAGAAATTTATACAATCGAGCCACGTTCATACGCTGACTGCAATGAAGTTGCAGAAAACTACCGAATCGGCATCCCAGTAATCGTTAACATGGGCGACATGTCAGAACTAGATTCACGTCGCATGCTCGATTTCATGCTCGGATTAAAGTCGGGTCTCGAAGGTCACATCAAGCGCGTTACCCCAAAGGTATTTTTGCTAACTCCAAGTCACGTAATGGTGAACAACGAAGAGGATGAGCAAGAACCTGGTGACGGCCTGATTATTCAGCCGTAATAGCTTCAAGTGGTAGTCCTCGAACAAATTCTTTGGTGGGCGCTACAGCTCTTCTTTTATGCAATGCTCGGCAGGTTGGTTGTCGACATGGTGCTATCGATTAACCCGAATTTTCGTCCCAGGGGACTCGTACTGGTCATTTTTGAAATAGTTCTCACACTGACCGATCCCGTCATTAAATTGGTTCGTCGCGTAATCAAACCGGTTCGATTCGGCACAATTCAATTGGATTTTGGCTGGACCGTCGTTGTTTTTGGGATTTTCTTCTTGCAAGGCCTAGTTTCAAACATTGCTTAGGCACATATTTACCCACGGCCCGTG
>JBJTNR010000099.1:0-3174 GCA_046074145.1 Rhodoluna sp. | reverse complement strand
CAGATAGCCCGACTTTGTCGCATCCTGCCAAAGTGAGATTGACGCACCCGGAGAACTTTGCGATTGCGTCGTCGAGGTTCCGGTACCACCCAGCAGGTCATAGCTAATTGTGTAAACGGCGGTCCAGATCGCGTAAACCGTGATGTTAGAAGTCGGGGTGTAGGCATACTGTTCAGCGGTAGTTCCGCCGCTAGTAAGCGACCAACCGCCAAAGGCATAGCCGGTCTTGGTTACACCGGTGGCATAAAGCTGAACACTTGAACCGGCGCTCGCTTGCGTCAAGGTCGCGCTGTTACCGGTTCCGCCAAGCAGGTCAAAACTCACGCTATAAAGCACCGGTGTCCAAATTGCATAAACGGTCATGTTCGACGATGGGATGATCGAGCTTGGGTAATCGTTGCCGTTTATGTCTTCCCAACCACCAAAGTTGTAGCCCGTGCGAGTAGGGGTAACCGCACCGATATTCAACGATTGTCCTGCTGAAGTTTGTGTGAGGTTGCTCGGGTTGGCGACGTTAACGTCACGGGCATCAAAAGAAATCGAATACAAAGGAGGTACACCAACGATGACCGATGCGATCGAACTCGCACCCAAAGTCGTCGAGCTGATGTAGGCGGTAGCCGAGTTGTTGTAAACGCCTTCTGCAAGGCCGGCTGGGAACTGAATTAAGTAAGAGATGTATAGGTGGCCATTGCCTGGAACGGTAAGTGGGCCTTCAAAAACTAAACGATGGTCACTTGACTGAACAATTGGTGAAATGGATGTTCCGGTTGAACAGCTCGGGCTAGCGGTTGCTGATTTGGCCGAAGCTGCAACATAGCTGGTACCTGCAGGGTGAACATCGGCAATTTGGTCTACCACTGCTTCCAACGAAGCTCCGTTAGCCAAATCAATGGTGTAACAAATGTCGGTGGTGGAAACCAGAACTCCACCCGATGCGGTCAACGAGCCGCTTTGGTTTGAACTCTTAGTCATGGTGACTGAGTTGTTCACGATTGGCAGCAAGCTTGGGGTCGCAGGTAGCGAGCCGGTGTACTTCATGTTCAGAGATCCGGAGTTGATGTACTGAATAGGCACGATTGCGGCAGCTGCTGAAGCTGTTGATACGGCCTTGTATGTGTAAACCGCCTCGTAATAACCGCCATTTGCAGCCTGATTATTAATGAATGTGCGGTTGCTATAGGTTACGGTGCCGGCCTGGGATGCGTAGGCAGAGGTGGTGTTCAGCTTGATGGAGGTTGAAATTAGTCGCCAGGCGCCGGCTGGAAAGTTCGATGAAGATGCTGGCGAAAGGCTAATTGCGCCCGATGAACCAGAAATGGTTCCGGTCTGACCACGAACCGTTACGGCGACAGTTCCACCCAGAGTCAAACCGGTGGTGTTGCCGACTGTAATCGTATTTACTTTGTTCGCATTGGCAGAAATAGCTGCGGTGTTTGCTGCATCGGCTGTCATGCTGGTGGTGAGTCGACAAATTTCAGTTCCACCGAGTACTGGGTTGCCACTAAAAAGCACTACGGCGTGAGTTTGTGTAGTCGTTGGTACAGCGCTTGCGGTGGCAAGGAAGAATGACGTGACTGAGCCGCCGGCGGCGACAGGGCCTGAAGGTTGGCTGGCAGGCTGGTTAGCAGCCAATGCCACTGAGCCGCCGGTGAAGCTCTCCAGTTTCACATAGAGGTTAGATTGGGCAGCCGAGCCATTCTTGATCGTGTAACCGATATAGTTCGAGTTGTAACCATCACCTAGTCCGGTAAAGAACTGAGGCTGCGAGATCAGTTCAACTGCCGGTAGTGCTCCCGACGCAGTTGTGCCAGACACACAAGCCGTTGCCTGCGCTGGCGTTGCGATGCCTGTTACACCCGAAATTGCAAGCAGAGCGGTTGCAACCACACCGGTGATTTTTTTGATTACTGAACGCACGGAGAACCCCTAAAACTGTGGGATAGTCGACAGACCCACATGACGATAATTATCGTCGTTTTAGCGAATATTTCTCGCTTTTAGTACGGTTATCCGTATCTTTTCATCGTTTTTCTAAGGTTGCAGCCGCTGCGTGGTCCAAGGACCCATCGGCCCACTTGGTTCACACGCTCGCACAAATTCAATGCGGTCGTGCATGCGGTTTGAACGGCCCTTCCAAAACTCGATGCGGGTTGGCACAATTCGATAGCCGCCCCAATAATCTGGCCTGGGAACATCCTTGTTTTCAAACTTGGTCAAGGCTGCATCAAATTGGGCGTCGAGCGCTGCGCGGTTTTCGATTGGTTGCGACTGGTGGCTAGACCAAGCGGCCACCTGAGAGTCGTGTGGGCGAGAGTGAAAGTACTCGGTCGACTCATCGGGCTCAACCATCTCGGCGAAGCCCTGAATTAGCACCTGCCGATACATGGAATACCAACCAAAAACAGCACTAACACTGTGATTTGCATCTATAGCCTCGCCCTTGCGCGAAAGATAATTGGTGGCAAAAAACAACCCGCGTTCATCAACGCCCTTGAGCAAAACTGTTCGAGATCGCGATTGGTTGTGCTGGTCTACCGTGCCGAGCACGAAAGCGTTTGGCTCATAAATTTCGGCCGCTTCGGCCTCGGTAAGCCAAAGTTTGAACTGCTCGATGGGGTCGTCGATTAAATGCTCTTCATGCAGTGCATCCTGACCATAATCTTCGTGACGATCTAGCGATTTCATTAGTTGGTATCTTTCGCCGGCATGCCTAGATTCTACGCAGTGAGGCAAGAATTGAGTCATGAGAAAAATTGCGCAAATATCGGCCCAGCCACGCATTCGTGTAATCAGCGACAACGACTATGCCGGCGACCCAGATGGTCTGGTGCAATTGGCTCACCTAATTTTGTCGCCGACGGCCGATGTGCGCGGCGTGATCAGCAGCCACTTGCGCAAAGACGTTCCATGGCCGGTGCCTGAATACCCATCAGCCGAAGGCGCTTCATTTGCGAGTGAGCTAGTTGCCTTATGCAACCCGGGCTATCAGATCCCGGTCTTTGCAGGCGTTGAAGAAGGCATGGGTTCTGTTGCCGAACCTACGCAATCAGCTGCGGTAGATTTCATCATTAATGAAGCCATGAACGGCGATCAATCCATGCTGCTTTATGTGGTGTGCGGCGGTTCGCTAACCTCGATTGCCAGCGCCTATCTCAAAGAGCCAAAGATTGC
>JBJTNR010000098.1:0-6900 GCA_046074145.1 Rhodoluna sp. | reverse complement strand
ATCATGTTTGGGCCGATATAGTCTTCGCCGGCGGCTCGGGCTTCGTCGGTCCAGTCGAAAATTCGATCGGTGCACCACCAATATTCTTCAAGGCTCTCACCCTTCCAGGCGAAGACCGGTGAGCCCGAAGGGTTTGCCGTTGTTCCGTTTACTCCCACGACAACGGCGGCGGCGGCTTCATCTTGTGTTGAAAAAATATTGCACGAAGCCCATCGCACTTGCGCGCCAAGAGCAACCAGGGTTTCAATCAAGACTGCGGTTTGCACGGTCATGTGCAATGAGCCAGCGATACGAGCGCCGCGAAGTGGTTGGCTGGCAGAAAATTCGGTGCGCAGCGACATTAAACCTGGCATCTCATTTTCGGCAAGTCGAATCTGGTGACGACCGGCTTCGGCTAAATCAATGTTGGCTACTTTGAAATCAAAACTTGCGTTGCTATTGGACACTCTTACGCTTTCTGCCGAATGAGATTTAGAACCTCATCACGAATCTGGATCATGTCGGCCGAATTTGCGGCTTCGACATTTAGACGTAGCAGCGGTTCAGTGTTCGAGGAACGAACGTTGAACCACCACCATGAACCAGCTTCGGCAGGCTTGCCTTGCGCTGTGATGCCATCGAATTTATCAAAAGTTGCGCGGTCGGCAAAAGCCTCCATCACGCGCGCCTTCGCTGCTTCAACGTCTGAAACGGTCGAATTGATTTCGCCGCTCAAGTGATATGGGTTGTAACTCTTGGCGAATTCCGAAAGCGGTAACGACTGCGAGCCGAACTCGGCAAGCACATGCATTGCTGCAAGCATGCCGTTGTCGGCTCCCCAAAAATCTCGGAAGTAATAATGCGCAGAATGTTCGCCGCCAAAGATGGCATTAGTTGCAGCCATTTGATCTTTGATTAGAGAATGGCCAACTTTAGTTTTTACCGGCTTGGCACCATCGGAGGCGATTACCTCTTCGACCACCTTTGAAGTGAGTAAGTTGTGCAACACGGTGATCGGAGTACCCGGGTTGGAATTTCTCTCGCGAGCGATTTCGCGACGAGCAACGATTGCGGCAATCGCTGAAGGAGTGACCGGTTCACCCTTTTCGTCTATTACGAAACAGCGATCGGCGTCGCCATCAAAAGCTAAACCGATATCAGCTTGGTGGTCGACTACCGCGCGCTGTAAGTCGACCAAGTTTTTCGGTTCAAGTGGATTTGCCTCGTGATTAGGAAAACTTCCGTCCAGCTCGAAGTACATCGGAATTATTTCGAGTGGTAATTTTTCGAGATCACTTGCAGTACCTAGAACCGCAGGAACGGTCATTCCACCCATTCCGTTACCGGCATCTACGACTACCTTTAGTGGGCGAATTCCGTGTAAATCCACAAGTTCCCGAAGGTAGCTGGCGTACTGCACCAAAATGTGCATGTCCTTGAAGGTTCCCGGTTGCTCTACTTCTTCGATGCCTTCTGCAAGATATTTTTTTGCTCTATCTCGAATTGCCGCCAGGCCGGTTTCCAAAGAGATACCTCGAGCGCCAGCGCGTGAGAACTTTATTCCGTTATAAGTTGCTGGATTATGGCTGGCGGTAAACATCGCTGCCGGAGCATCAAGAAATCCAGATGCAAAATATGACTCGTCGGTTGAGCAAAGACCAATCGAAATAACATTTGCTCCGCGAGCTTGTGCACCTGCGGCAAAAGCATCAGCAAATTCGGGTGATGAATCTCGCATGTCATGGCCCACGACAACATCCATGCCCGCTGCCCCAAGTTCGTCAACAAACCCCGCTGCAAGTGCAGCAACAATTTCGTTGGTAAGTTCTTTGCCGACCAAGCCACGCACGTCATATGTTTTGACAATTGCGTTCCAGTCAACGATTTTTGGGTTAGTCATCGGCTCAAGTTTACCGAACCCATTGCCGGGCAAAATAAACTGAAGCCATGCGCATTGATCGCCATGGTCGTGGACTTCGACAACCGCTACTTAGCCGACTATTCCCGGCTGGCCGACGAGGTTCAAGTTTCGAACAAATCGTTGGCGGCACCTGCGAGTACTTAAAAGGCAATTGGCCCGACGAACTTGCCGAATTGAAGTGGGAAGTAATAGATGCCCCAACTCTTAGCCCAGAAGCAAAAGGCGTGCGACGTTGGGCGGTGCGTCGAGAGCAAATGACAATCATCATTTATCGATTGCCTATCGAACGGCTGGGCCATCACCGTCGCACGGATGCGCTTCACGAAAGAATGCACATTGAAGAAAATGTTTTTGCTGCGGTGGGGCACCTGATTGATAAAGATCCTTGGGAATTAGTGCCAGAGCGCTATCGCGACTAACTAAATAATTAACTAGCGAACGTTTACCGAGACTTCGCCACCGGCGTTCTTTTGATCTAGCACTGAAAAGTTAGTCAGCGTTCCATTTATGTCAATCACTACCGTGGCAAATATTGGTGATGATGAGCCTGCAAAACGATAGGTTGAGCCGGGGGTCAGCTCACTAACGGTTGCGATATTTGTAGCGCTATCAAAAATACATATCTTTGTAATTCCAGAATTTGGAATTGAAATGTTGCGCTTGCCGGTAAAACCTTCTGCCGCTGGAATCCAAGTGAAATCTGGGGCACTAGTCGCAGTAACTCGACTTAGCCTTGCGGCCGCTCGAATTTTTACATCAGAGTCAATGATGGCGACATAGTTACCATCTTTCAAACTTGCAATCTCTAGATCTGCCGTCGTGCCAGCTTTAACGACTTGGTGAATTACAGTACCGAACTCACCGGCAGAAGTGCCGACTACTTGCGCGGTTACGGTGGCATCTTTATCGCCAGGAACAAAAACGCGAATGACATTTCTTAAATCTGAGAAGTTTGAATTCGACGCAATTATCTTTTCGCTTAATTTCGACCCGCGAACAAAAATTCCAGGAATTATTTGTTTTGTTTCGGCATCCGGAGAGCTAGATACGTAATCCACTCCGGCCGCGCTTAGTCCACGAACGGTTCTTTGCTGAATCCAAGCAGCGACTGCTCCGCCGGAAGCAGTAACACGCGTGGTGAACGACGCGGTATTAGGGACGATGCCGGCAAGTGGAACAACAGTTGTTTTTCCAGCTACGACGGCAATTCCATTTAACCCAGGAGCATCAATCGAACCTGCTTCGGTAAAGATTTGAAGATTGACCGTGGAATCAACCCCGGTTGGGTTCCGCAAAATAAGCAGAGATTCCCGACCGGTTGTGGTGTCGCCGCCTAGTAACCAAATTTCATTGGTCGGTGCGTAGCAGTTGGTTCCGGCAAGTCCATTCAGGGTTGCGCCGGCCGATAGTTGTAACTGCGCAGCGTTCAACAATTGCGACCCTTGTGTTTCGAGGGTGGTCGAATCGTGAACATTGAAAACGCCGTTGTCATTGGTCAGTGTTGCCCCGTGACTCGGATTGAATTCGCTAACGTATCCGGCGGTACCAACTGGGGCAAAGTCTCCGAGCGTATTTCCAGCGGCCCCTCCAGCCTTGTAAAGCGGCCCAGGGCAAACCAATGAAAGATCGCGAGCCTTCACATTCAAAACATCGGCTTTTGGGGTTGCTCCAATTTGCCAACTGAAGCTAGGCGCAAAAATTGCCATCGCAATTATCAGCCCGGTGGTAAAGCTCAAGACTCCAAATCGCTTAAGCATCTTCGCCTGCTTCCACGAAAATTTGGCTATCGCCAGATACTCGGCGACGTTGATTCGTGCTCGGCATAGCTAACAACACAAAGCCAATCAAGATAGCGAACTGAACTCCCTTGGTGATTGACCAAATCGATTGTGGCTTGGCATTGGCATTTAACAATTCTTTATTCGGCTCGCGGACTCGCCAAAGTTTGCCAAATTCAGTTGCACCAACCGACTCGAGTTCAGAAACCGAGTCGAGACTAATTGCTAACTGTGCTGCGATTGCCGATGTTTGATCGGGTACCAGAACGTAGCCCACCCCCGTTCGTTGCAACACCGAACTTAGGTCTGCGCCATTCGCTGAAGCCAAGTCGGCTACCAATTGCGAGAACTGGGCATACTCGCCACTTCGACTTTCGCGCACTTTAGCAAGTGCAAATCGATAACTTAAACTCACGTCTTCGAGTTGCACTCCGTTTCCGGAAACTAATTCGGCGCCAAACTGCAATTTTCCATCGGACTTTGCCTCTGGGTTAATTACGAGAGTTTTGAGTTGACTACCCTGGTCCGCCTCGGCGGCGATAATCGATGGCACGACGCGACCATCCGTGTATTTGAATTGCGAATCGGCAACTACAAAAAGCGCCATCGATGGAAGCAAAGTTACAACCGTCAAAATTGCAGCAAAAACAGTTCGCGCTTTTGGTTTAGAAATTGCGTCAAGACCAAGACCGGCGGCAATGGCTATCAGCAAACCGAGGGCTCCAAGCAAAGCGGTCGGCGAACCGTTCACAAACTGGATCGCGCGAGTTGTCGACCCAACTCCAACAGCGGCGAAATCAAGCTGTTGAATCAACCATGCTCCAGCAAGTGTGACCAAGGCGGCTAACCAGATCATCAGGGCACTGCCCCACTGGCGACCGAGCAGCGCGAGTGCGGCTAGCAGCAACGCAAAAACCATCGCCCAGCCCGAAACTTGTCCGACTAGCGGTAACTGCGGTCCGAAATTTTCTCCGCCGAGAATTAGTTTCCAAAGCGGTGACACTGGCGTAGCTTGCGGCAAACCGGGGTCTGCCAAAAGTGCCATCGGTTTGAATAGACCAATCAAGTAATAAATGATTGTCGGCGTAAATACCGCTGCCAGCGGAAGCGGAATCCAAATCAAATATCCAATGCGGCGAATTTTCGAAACGATTAAAAGCCCCAGCGCAACTAAGAGAAATGGAATTAGATTTGGGCTGCTGGAACCAATTAGAAATAGCAGCAATCCAGATACGGCGACCCAACTCCAGGTCTGAGTTGACGTTGCACTTTTACCAATTGCGGCTGCGCGCGAAACGGTAATTACTAACCAAGGAAGCGCGAGCACCGCAACGAGAGCACCGATGCGTCCGTTTTGTTGTGCCAATGTGAGTGCTGGCCAAAAAGCAAATACCAGTCCAGTGACATTTCTAATCATTATTGACTTTGTAAAAAGTGCGCTTACTTTCCAGCCGCCGGCAAATGCCAACGGTTTGGCAATAAATAACAAAATTGCAAGCGAGAGTGATGGCGACCAAAACGTGACTGCACCGAGTGTTGCCAGCATCCATACAAATGGATCACTCGGCCCAAAATAACCCAGGCCGATTGGTTGAAAACTTGCACCTGCGCGTGCGAATAAATCGATCCAATTTTCACTAAGAGGCAGCAAGCCGCCGCCGCTTGCGGCTTCGCCGGCTGGCCAAAATTTATAACTTAGAGCCGCGAGTGCGACCGCTAACCAAATTGCACCGGAAGAAAAGAATCCCAAGCCAACGGATTTTTCTTCCGTCTCAAACTCACCGCGCGCAAATGCCGCCAGAGTGCTCTCGGTTTGTTCGCGTTCAAGAGCCGCCAAATTACTTGTTCGCACCTGTTGCCAATTTGCGCGAAGCGGGCGCAATTTGCTGAAGCTCATCTTGCTGGTTTTGCCAATTAGCGCGCGGCTCTTTAGTCGCTTCGGCAAAGTGAAAAAGCCCCAGGTGGCTGCAGCCAATTCACCCCAAATGCGATCCGGACGTTTGGCGATTAGTTTGGTGACCGCCCTATAGGCGCCAAGCAGCGGTAAAAAGAACCAAAACAGCAGAGCCAATGCCAAAGGCTCGTAAGCCAGATGCAGATGAATAGCGCCTCGACGTAGTGCGGTCTTTGGATTCGCCCCCAGCCACTTGCGTTCGCGGCGACCGCTCATTGATAACGCAGCGTGAGCAACTCGAGCGTGCGGCACGACAATCACTCGATGCCCAGCCAAGCGAGCACGGATGCTGAAATCAAAATCGGCGGCAAGTGGCGGAGCGGATTTATCGAAACCAGAAAGCTGTCGATAGACATCGGTTCGTATAAGTGCTGCTGCCGTTGACACAGCGAGCACATCGTCAAGGTCATCGTGTTGCGATTGATCAAGGTCGCCACTAACGATTGAAAATAAATCACCAAACGGAGTTAGTGTTAAGCCGAGTTGATTTACGATTCTTTCGTTTTGCCAATCGACTAGCTTTGGCCCCGCAATGGCAACCGATGGCGAAAGCTCTACAGCCGAAATTAATTTCTGTAAGGCGTCCGGTTTTGGGGCACTGTCATCGTGAAGCAACCAAACCCAGCCGACGTCACCAGCTAATTCGACTCCCTTGGCAATTGCGGTTGGTAAATCGGTGTTTGGCGAAAGTTTATGAACGTCGGCCGTGGCTGCCCAGTTCCCGATGTCTTGTGCGCCCGACGTGTCGATCAAAATAATTTTGTCGACCGAAACTGTTTGTGAATTTAACGCTGCAAGAGTTGCTGAAAGATACTCGGGCTCGTTATGAGCGATAACTATTGCTGCAACAGAAAGTTTCATGAGCTACGGCTTATAGCCGTTGAATTATGCGCGCTTCTTTAGCTTGCGACGTTCGCGCTCTGACAACCCGCCCCAGATTCCAAAACGTTCATCGTTCTTGAGCGCGTACTCGAGGCATTGAGCCTTAACATCGCAGCCACTGCAAATCTTCTTTGCCTCGCGAGTGGAGCCGCCTTTTTCAGGGAAGAAAGCGTCTGGGTCGGTCTGTGCACAGATTGCGTCGGCCTGCCAGGCTAGAGGGTCGTCGTCAAAGTCGTTGTAAGCCTTCGAAACCCCGAGTAGCAGCGGGTCAACAAACCAGTTCTCTGGCACTCGACTACGACTGTCCATAACGCTTTCCCCATTCCGAGTGCCCAGAAGGGCGCCCTTGAAACTTCTTGCTTGTAATTACACCGGTGTTATTCCCC
>JBJTNR010000097.1:0-2746 GCA_046074145.1 Rhodoluna sp. | reverse complement strand
CCTCGCTGGCCCAGCTCCGCCGCGGGAGTACCACCACGGCGCGCCTGGGGCTTCGGGAGATGCTCAGGACCTATCCCAACAGCCCTCTGGCTCCGGATGCGCTCTACTTCATCGGCCAGAGCTGAACCAGAAAACGCGTGGCAGCAGTGCAGTCTTGACCGGCGTTGTAGAACGAGGCCTCGACCAGGTTGTTGGCAGCGCGCTTTAGATCGGCGTCGGGGAAAATCAAGACCGGCGCCTTGCCACCGAGTTCTAGGTGAACGCGCTTTACGTCAATGGCAGCCGACTTGGCGACTTCCATTCCGGCACGCACCGAACCGGTGATCGCAATCATTTGTGGAATCGCGTGCTCAACAATTGCGCGACCGGTGTCGCGGTCTCCGGTGACCACATTGAATACTCCGTTTGGCAAAAACTCTGAAGCGATTTCTGCCATCAGCAGAGTGACAGCCGGTGTGGTGTCGCTCGGCTTAATGACGATGGTGTTTCCGGCGGCGATAGCAGGCGCAAACTTCCAGGTCGCCATGACCAGCGGATAATTCCACGGTGTGATCTGACCAATTACACCGATTGGTTCACGACGAATCGATGAGGTGTGATCGCGCGCGTATTCCGCGGTTGCTCGACCTTCTAGATTTCGTGCGGCACCGGCGAAGAAACGAATCTGATTTACGGTTCCACGAACTTCACCGCGAGTTGCGCCGATAGGTTTTCCGGTGTCGCGTGATTCCACTTCGGCAATATCGTTGACCCGTTTTTCAAACGCATCGGCAATTTTTAGAAGCGCGAGTTGGCGTTCACCCGGTGTGGTAAGTCGCCACTGCTCGAATGCCTTGTTAGCAGCTTGGTAAGCGGCGTCGACATCGGCGGCCGAAGAGTTTGGTGCAATTGCATATGCTTCGCCGGTTGCCGGATTAAAGATGTCACTCGCCGAATCGGTTTTAGCGACAACGTATTTACCGTCGATAAAATTGCGAAGCTCTTGCTTGCTCATTAGCGACCTCGGTTTTGCATTAGGGCCATTCCGATTGCCAGCTGTGCTCGGTGCAAACGGGTGACCAACTCCCCCTGGCGAATTCCCAAAGCTTGTGAAACATCACTCATGGTGCGCTTTTCATAAAGCAGACCCATGGCCACATCGCGCAGCGCCTCAGGAAGTTGCTCGATCGCGGCTTTTAGCTGAGCCGCAGGAATCTTTGACAGATCAGGAGTTTCGTCATCTTCGAACGAAATATCCAAGTCAAAAAATGAGTTCGCCATTTACTTTCCTATCTCTCAAATTCCTTGCGGTAGCCCTGAACCACCGAGCGTAATCCAATGCCAGCAACACCAACCAGTTCACCGTGACGGCGATATTCAAATACGCAGTCGCCATCGATTTCACCTTGAACCAGTTCAACGTTGTCGGCTAGACCCAAAAGACCAAAAGCAAGGATGTGCATATCGAACTGATCGCTCCAGAACGAAGGGATTGGTTTGAATGGTTTTGCCAGCAGGTCGTCGACCGAACCCTCGGCGCCCTTCATCACGGCAATTAATTGACCAACATGCTTGGCGCACTCGGTTGGAATATTCCAGTGCTCCACTCGACGAGCGTGAGTGTCAAAAATTGGGTTAGGGAATTTAGCAACATCGCCGACCACGAAAACGTTTTGCCAAACTTCGCCAGATTCTTTTACTGCGCGCAAGGTTGAATCGCAAAGCACACCGTCGGTATTAATGATGTCGTTGCCGTCTAACCACTCGACGTTTGAGTTTGATCCGATTGCCTCGATAAACACTTCGCAAGCAAGTTCTTCGCCGTTACCGAGTTTTACCGCGGTTACTCGGTTGGTGCCAACTAGGTCATCTACTGCAGTTTCCATCAAAAATTTAACGCCCTGTGCTTCTTGACGACGTTTTACCTCGGCTGCAAAAACTTCGCCGAGTGGTCGCTTGATTGGCAGTGCGCCCGGGGCGACGATGGTGACATCGCAACCAAGTTTCTTAGCCGTCGCCGCTGTCTCACAACCGATGAATCCGGCACCCAGCACCACAACCTTGGCGCCTGGTTTTAATTCGGCACGTAGTGCAATTGCATCATCTAGTGAGCGAATTACGTGACGACCCTTTTCGATATCGTTTGGGTAGGTCTGTCGTTTTGGTCGAAGGCCGGTGGCGATTACCAAGTGCGAGTATTCGACTTTTTCGCCGCCATCGATGGTGACGGTGTTGGCATCGAGGTCCGCCGAGATTACTTTTTTGCCGAGCTTCCAGACAACGTCTTCGGTGGCCGGTCGCTGCGGAAATGCAACGGTTGCGTGACTTACTTCTTCGCCGGCAAGCACTTCTTTAGAAAGTGGCGGGCGGTTGTATGGGGCGTACGGTTCGTCGCCAATGGCAACGATCTCGCCCGCATAACCAAAGCGTCTTAGCGATTCAGCCGTGCGCAAGCCGCCCATTGATGCGCCAACAATTACGACCGGTTTAGACACTTTGAAAGTTGGTTAAGAACTGATTAGTCGACGATAAAGATTGCCTGCATTGGGCAGATGTCAATCGCTGCCTCGACGTTGGCACGTTCAGAATCATCGGCGGTAGCGGTGTATTCGAGCTTGTCGTCTTCGTTTAGTTTGAAAACGTTTGGCGCTTCGAATACGCACTGACCGTAGTGCTGGCATTTGGTCATATCGACATTGATTTTGATCATTTGCTACTTTTCCTCAATTGTGGATGGATAAAGGTCTTTCGATGGTGTGCGAATTCC
>JBJTNR010000096.1:0-3732 GCA_046074145.1 Rhodoluna sp. | reverse complement strand
TGTCGAGACTTGGAGCAACGGTGCGCTCGTCGATGCCTGCATCGAGAATTACCATGAGCTCATATTTGTGCATAACTAACCCACCTCCTTCGGACTAAACGGCCATGGGATTTCCATGGCAGGAGGGTACATAAGCACGTTGCCACTGAGGGCAACCTTGCAAGTTTATCGGCTAGACCACCAGGCAAGCAAGCGCTTTTCCGCTTCCTCAGGTCCGAGTTGGCCCTCTTCGATTCGCAGTTCGAGAAGGTAGTTATAGGCCTGACCGACCTCGCGAGACGGCTTAAGATCAAGAATTCGCATGATGTCCTCGCCGGAGAGGTCAGGGCGCATGGCACCCAGTTCCTCCTGCTCGGCAATGATTTCGATGCGCTTCTCTAAGTCGTCATAGGCGTGAGCCAGGCGTTCGGCTTTGCGTCGGTTTCGGGTGGTCACGTCGGCACGGGTCAGGGCATGCAGTCGAAGTAGCTGATCTTCGGCGTCACGCACATAACGACGGATTGCCGAATCGGTCCAAGCCTGATCGCTGTAACCGAAGAATCGAAGGTGTAGTTCGATCAGACGGCAAACCGCCTTAGTGGTGTCGTTGTCGAATCGAAGTGCCTGCATTCGTTTCTTGGTTAACTTCGCACCGACTACATCGTGGTGATAAAAAGAAACACCGCCACCGGGTTCTAACCTACGAGTGGCCGGCTTTCCGATGTCGTGCATCAACGCCGCAAACCGCAAAGTGAAATCTTTTTCGAGACCGTAATCTTTTTCGTAATCAATTGCTTGTTCCACCACAGTGAGTGTGTGTTCGTAAACATCTTTGTGGTGGTGATGTTCATCAACCTCAAGCTTGAGTGCCGGCAGCTCAGGTAATACCTTTGCCGCGAGACCGCTGTCAACTAGCACCTCTAGTCCCTTGCGCGGATTCTTGCCGAGCATGAGCTTCACAAATTCTGCTTGTACTCGTTCGGCAGAAATAATTACAATGCGATCGACCATGTCGCGCATCGCACCAAAAGTTGCCGGTTCAATTTCAAATTCGAGTTGCGACGCAAAGCGCGCCCCGCGCATCATGCGAAGTGGATCGTCGCTGAACGAATCCTCTGGTTTACCAGGTGTGCGAATAATTCCGTCGACCAAGTCTTTTAGTCCATTGAATGGATCTACAAATACTCGTTCTGGAAGTCGAAGTGCCATCGCGTTTACCGTGAAATCGCGACGAAGTAAATCTGCGTTCAAGTCTTTTCCGAAGGCGACCTCGGGTTTGCGTGAATCACGATCGTATTTATCTGCTCGATAAGTGGTGATCTCGATCTGGTCATTTCCGATCCGAGCACCAATGGTGCCGAATTCGCGGCCAATGTCCCAGTGCGCATCCACGACCGGCTTGATGATTGCCAAAATCTCGTCTGGGGTAGCCGTCGAGGCAAAGTCGAGATCTGGAGCCTTGCGGCCAAGAAAGGCATCGCGCACCGGACCGCCAACCAGAGCCAGCTCGTGACCGGCAGCCGCAAAAAGTTCACCAAGGCGGGTGAATAGCGGCGAATCGGTGGATTTCTGCAGATTCGCTAGGGCCTCGGCTACGGTTTGCATGGTTTCAATCGTGCCACAGGCCCATCTAAGGATGGGGGTTTAAACTGGCGGGTATGACTGCTCAACGAGGAAAGCGACCTAGGGTCGAGGAAACCTCGGCGGGCGGTTTCGTTCTTTCGGCAGATGGTGAATTCAAAATCGCCCTGATTGGCCGAATTAATCGCGGTGGGCGCTTGGATTGGTGTGTGCCCAAGGGCCACCCCGAAGGCAATGAGACTCTTGAAGAAGCTGCCATCCGCGAGATTGCCGAAGAGACCGGCTTGAATGTTCGCATCCTGGAACACCTCGGCGACATTCATTATGAATTTCAGGTGCCAGACAAAATTATTTCGAAAACGGTACACCATTACTTAATGCAGCAAATTGATGGGGACCTGACTGTTGAGAACGATCCGAACCATGAGGCGGTAGAAGCTCGATGGTTCAGCATCGATCAACTCGAAAAAACTTTGTCGCATGAGAATGAACGTCGACTCGCTCGTAAAGTGATCGAATGGGTTCGAGCCGAAGAATGATTCGCAAAATTTCGAGTCTTGTAGTTGCCATCGCTTTAGTTTTATTTCCGCAACTTGCAAATGCTACGGTGCCAAACGATATACCTAGCGTGCACATAATTGCCGGTTCGGATATTAATTTGCTGGCATCTGATGCAAGAATTCCGGTGCGCGTAAAAAATGATTTCAATACTGATTTACGTGTACATGTGCATGCGGTTGCATCTAACGGACGACTTTCGATTCCCGCACCGGTGGAAATTCTTATTCCTGCAAACACAGCAGTGAACGCTCAAATTCCAGTTAAGGCAATCGGCAGCGGTGAAGTAAATCTGTCGGTTTGGCTCGAAACATTTTCTGGTCTGCGTGTCGGTGACGAAGTCCAGGTATTAGTAAATGTGAATGCAGATGCGGAAAATGCGATCCTGATTGGTTTCACAGCAATCATTTGCGTGCTGGGAACTCTCGGTTTGGTACGCACACTTCGCAAACGACGTGAGCGAGTAGCGGACTGATGAGTGTCGCGAAGTCATCTATGCTCATGGCCGGGGGCACTCTGCTCTCACGAATCCTAGGATTCAGTCGCTCAATAATTTTGGCAATGGCCATCGGTGTCACTACCAACGCAGCTGATGCCTTCGGCGTAGCTAACCAACTGCCCAATAACGTCTACGCAATCGTCGCCGGAGGAGTACTGCAGTCGATCCTGGTGCCGCAGATAATCAAGGCTCTAGCCCACAAGGATGGGGGCAAGGGCTATGTTGACCGCCTTCTTACTTTCATCATCAGTGCGTTCCTGCTGATTACCGTGGTGACCACGTTGGCCGCTCCGCTGCTGGTATCGATTTACACGACCGGTTGGACGCCCGCGCAATTGGCGCTAGCCACTGCATTTGCTTACTGGTGTTTGCCGCAACTTTTCTTCTACGGTTTGTACTCAATTCTCGGAGAAGTCTTAAACGCGCGCAGCAAATTTGGTCCATACATGAGGGCACCGGTGCTGAACAATATTGTTTCTCTTGCCGGACTAATTTCCTACATCTTGATTTTCGGAAACGACCCGACCGGATTGCAAAGCATTGATTCATGGAATTCTGAGCAGATTGTGCTACTCGCTGGATCGGCCACGGCAGGTGTCGCGGCACAGGCACTGATTTTGTTTGTCGCCTGGCGAAAAATCGGAATCAAACTTTCACTCAACTTCAAGTGGCGTGGCTTCGGTTTGCGACCAGCACTTAAGGCTGCTTCATGGTCACTTGCCATGGTCTTGGTGACACAAATTGGTGGACTCGTTCAAACTGTCGTTGCCTCATCAGCAGTTTCTTCACGCGGTAATAATCTCGCGATTGCTTCCGTCGCTGCAGCATCAATCGCCTGGTTAGTTTTCATGCTTCCGCACAGCATCGCTACGGTTTCGATTGCGACCGCGTACTTCACCAAGATGTCTCATCACGTGCAAGAAAATCGCATCGACCTTCTAAAGAATGATCTTGCTACTGGCCTCAGAACTATTTCGATGGTTTCGGTTTTGGCAACTGCCGCGATTATTGTTTTGGCATATCCGATTGCTCGAGTTTTCGTAGGTGAATATCCGTCGCTTGTTGCGTTGGGAAATGTGCTCATCGCGCTGATTATCGGATTGCTTCCGTTCAGT
>JBJTNR010000095.1:0-8882 GCA_046074145.1 Rhodoluna sp. | reverse complement strand
AGACCGAGGCACAATTTTGAGCCAAAGCCCAATCGTTTTTCTGAGCCTCTGGCGCCAAAGCAGGATGTCCGACTACGACAGCAATGTGCCCAAGAGAATTTTCAGCAAGTCGCCGAGCAAGTTCAGCGACCTTTGACTCGGCTGCAGTGATAAAACTTTCTCGAGCTGCAAGATCCTCAATTGGGTATCCCGTGATTGTCATCTCGCCAAATAAAACGACATTGGCGTTAGCCTGCGCTGCTGTTACGACTGTGTTAAATATTTGTTCGGTATTGCCCGAAATGTCGCCGACTACGGGGTTTGTCTGCGCCAGAGCTAAGCGAACATTTGGCATAACCATTAGCCTAGTAGCAGGCCGAGAGAGGATATCCAGATGGATAAACAACGCGATTTTGTGCTTCGCACAATCGAAGAACGTGGTGTTAAGTTCGTAAGACTTTGGTTTACCGATGTGGCCGGAACTCTCAAATCTGTTGCAATTGCTCCGGCCGAAGTCGAAGGCGCGTTTGCCGAGGGTCTAGGTTTTGACGGCTCAGCTATCGAGGGACTAGCTCGAACCTACGAAGCCGACATGCTGGCTCAGCCAGACCCAAGTACTTTCCAGATTCTTCCTTGGCGCGGGGAAATTGACCCAACCGCTCGCATGTTTTGCGACATTCAAACCCCCGACGGGGCTCCGGCGGCAGCCGATCCAAGAAATGTGCTCAGACGCGCACTTGCAAAAGCTTCAGACAAAGGTTTTTCTTTTTACATTCACCCTGAAATTGAGTTTTACCTTTTAAAGTCAGCGCAATTGGCTGAAAATGGCGAGCCGGTTCCGGTCGATAATGCCGGTTACTTCGACAATGTGCCGGGTGGAACCGCACATGACTTCCGTCGCCGAGCGGTATCCATGCTCGAGCAATTAGGTATTTCAGTCGAATTTAGTCACCACGAAGGTGGTCCGGGTCAGAACGAGATTGACCTTCGTTACGCCGATGCTCTAACCATGGCTGACAACATCATGACTTTTAGAACAGTCATAAAAGAGGTTGCAATCGAACAAGGCGTGTACGCGACTTTCATGCCAAAACCGTTTACGCAACACCCCGGTTCAGGCATGCACACGCACATGTCGCTATTCGAAGGCGACAACAACGTTTTCTTTGATCCGAGTTCGCAATATCACCTCTCGAAGACCGCAAAGCATTTCATCGCCGGTCTGCTTCGTCACGCTCCGGAAATTACCGCAGTGACCAACCAGTATGTAAATTCTTACAAACGCCTATGGGGCGGAGGAGAGGCTCCGAGTTTCGTTTGCTGGGGACACAACAACCGTTCGGCTCTAATTCGCGTGCCACTTTATAAACCAGATAAAGGAAATAGTTCGCGAATCGAATACCGAGCAATTGATTCTGCCGCGAACCCTTACCTCGCGTATGCGCTCTTGCTAAATGCGGGGCTAAAGGGAATCGAAGAAGAATATGAACTTCCTGCCGAAACTGAAGATAACGTTTGGGCATTGAACGACGCAGAACGTCGTGCAATGGGCATTCAGCCGCTACCGCAAAGTCTTGATCACGCAATTCGCAAGCTCGAAGAATCTGAGTTGGTTGCGGAGACGCTTGGTGAAGAAGTTTTCTCATTTGTTTTGGCAAATAAGCGACGAGAGTGGAGTGAATACCGTTCGCAGGTAACCCCATTTGAGTTGAAACAAAATCTCGAAACTCTATAGGTTTTAGCCGAATGGCTTACAACGATCGTGCCCTAGGTCTATCTGAGCTTGCTCGTTTTGGCTTCGAAGACCTAAGCGGCACTGTCGACAAACTCGAGCAACTTGTATCAAAAGTTGGCGATGCTGGGCGTTCGACGCTGGCAACCCTTGGAACCGTAGCCGATCCTGACCAAGCGCTAAATTCTCTGTTAAACCTGGCCGATGCCCAGAATGCTTCAGTAAAGGTAATTCTGAAACAATCCGAAGCGTCGGCAAAGTTATGTGCCGTACTTGGCGCCTCGACCGCACTGAGCGATTTCTTAATGCGGCAACCAACGCAACTCAAACTTTTCCAAGAGAAACTTTCCACATTGCCGAGCCAAGAGGAATTTACGAAAAATATTTTGCAGGCAGTGCTACCGGTGCTTGGCAGCGGCTTCGATCTTGCTATGGCATGGAGTGCATTGCGAATCGCTTATCGCAGGGAGCTTTTGCGCATCGCGATTTTTGATCTGATGCAGTCCGACAAACAAGCAGGACAACCGGCTGTTGCCGCGGCACTTGCAGACATCGCTGGAGCCGCCATCGAAGCCGGTCTGGCGGTTGCTAGGGCTGAATTGAAATTTACAAGCGAACACGGAGCTTTTACCGAAGCAGAGGTCGATGATACGAAAATAGCCGTCATCGCAATGGGCAAATGCGGGGCTCGCGAATTGAATTACATAAGTGACGTAGATGTCATATATGTTGCCGAGTCCGGTAGTGAAACTTTGGACACCGATCGAGCAGTAGAGATTGCAACCAAATTAGCTACAAGAATGATGCGGGCCATGGATGGCCAAGCTTCGGAGCCTGCACTTTGGCAAGTGGATCCGAATCTACGTCCTGAGGGTAAATCCGGGGCCCTAGTTCGTACTCTAGATTCGCACATCGCCTATTACGACCGCTGGGCGCAAAGTTGGGAATTTCAGGCACTGTTAAAAGCTCGACACCTAGCCGGTGACATAGAACTTGGCGAAAGATATGTAGCAGCAGTTGCACCGAAAGTGTGGGCTTCGGCAACACGTGAAAATTTCGTGGAATCAGTTCAGAAAATGCGCGAACGCGTAACCGAATTTATTCCAACTGATGAAATAGATTTACAAATCAAATTAGGTCCGGGCGGGCTTAGAGACATCGAGTTCACGGTTCAGCTTTTGCAACTTGTGCACGGCAGGGCAGATGAATCCGTTCGCGTGCGAGACACGATTTCGGCAATTAACGCGCTAGCCCAGGCGGGATATGTGGGCCGTACCGAAGCCAATTTATTTGCCACCCATTACAAATTCTTAAGATTGCTCGAACATCGTATTCAAATGTCTGAAATGCGCCGCACGCATCTCATGCCGACCAGCGAGCGCAAGCGTAGGAGTCTGGCTAGGGCGGTGGACACGAAACTCAGCGCCGAGGAATTAATCGAAAAATGGGAATCAGTAAAAGTTGACGTTCGCGCCCTTCATCAAAAGATTTTTTATCGCCCATTGCTTTCCGCAGTATCCAAGCTTGGTGACGAGAGTCTTTCACTAAGTGACGATCAAGTGCAGGACCGTTTGCGCGCCATTGGGTTTCAAGACCCAAAGGGCGCCATGTCTCAAATCGCAGCACTAACTTCGGGGCTTTCGCGCCGCGCCGCGATTCAAAAACAGCTGCTTCCAGTTTTACTGCAATGGTTTTCCGACGGAACCGACCCCGATGCAGCGCTATTGGCTTTCCGACGTCTAAGTGAAGACCTCGGTGATTCACCGTGGTACTTGCGCATGCTTCGTGATAGCACGGGGGCAGCCGAACGTATGACGCAAGTTCTTTCAAATTCACGCTTGGCAACGAGTCTTTTTGAACGCATTCCCGAAGCTGCGGCGTGGTTTGAGAAATCAGACGAACTAGTTCCGATGACATACGAGGAATTGAGTAACGAATTTTCCTCCGTGGTTTCCCGGCACGAAACAGCCGAAGCGGCTGCGTCGGCTTTGCGACAAATTCGACGTCGGGAAACATTGCGCATTGCGATGGGTGCGGTCTTGGGAGATTTATCGATTGGCCAACTTAGCCAGGCGCTGAGCGACCTCACTGCCGCCTATTTGCAATCGATGCTAGAAATTGCCGTTTCTTTTAAAGGTCTTGATTTGGCCGCCACCGAAGTATCTGAGGTAGTTGATTTCGGGATTATCGCGATGGGGAGATTCGGCGGGGAAGAGCAAGGTTTCGGCTCAGATGCCGACGTAATGTTCGTCTACAAGGCTCAGCCGAACGTTGATTCGAATTTAGCTCAAAAGACAGCCGAGCGAATAGTCACCGAATTAAAAAGATTAAGTGCAGACCAACTCCTGGAGTTCGAACTCGATTCTGATCTTCGTCCAGAAGGTAAAAAGGGTGCCGTAGTGCGTTCGATTGAATCTTATGCAGCGTATTACGAACGATGGGCAAACACTTGGGAGGCCCAAGCCCTGACACGAGCGCGTCCTATTGCTGGCAGCCAATCACTACGTTCGGAATTTTTAGAACTCATCAATAAATATCGCTATCCAACCGAAATGACTCAAGCCGCGATCGTAGAGATTCGTCGCATTAAGGCACGAGTCGAAACTGAGCGTTTGCCACAAGGCGCGGATCCAAGACGACATCTCAAACTGGGAAGAGGGTCGCTCAGCGATGTCGAATGGCTGGTACAACTTCTGCAAATGCAACACGGTTCTGAATTCCCGTCTATTCGCACGCCTCAAACGCTGAAGGCACTAGATGCCTGCGTGGAAGTGAACCTGATTGCCGAACACGACGCAAGGGTTCTTGCCGAAGCTTGGCTTCTTTCGTCGCGAATTCGCTCGGCAAGCGTGCTTTGGGCTAACAAACGCAGCGATGTGCTTCCGACCGATCGAAGACAGCTCGAAGGTATGGCAAGAATTTTGGAATATCCGCGAGGTTCGGCTGGAAAGCTCGAGGAAGATTACTTGGCATATACTCGCAGAGCCCGAAGCGTATTCGAAAGAATTTTTTACGGCACTAATTAAATAAAGCGCAAATAAAAAGCCCCCGATCGAAATCGGGGGCTTTTCTAGAAAACTAAACTCCGTAATAGAGTTCGAATTCGTATGGGTGAGGTCGAAGTGAAATCGGAATGATTTCCTTAGTGCGCTTGTAATCGATCCAGTTTTCGATCAGGTCTTTCGTGAAGACTTCCCCGGCTAGCAAGTAGTCATGGTCAGCCTCTAGAGCCTTTAGACAATCTTCTAGGTTTCCTGGAACCTGCGGAATCAACTTCGCTTCTTCTGGTGGCAATTCGTAAAGGTCTTTGTCCACCGGCTCGTGTGGTTCGATTCTGTTTTTGATGCCATCGATACCCGCCATCAACATTGCTGCGAAAGCCAGGTAAGGGTTCGAAGATGCGTCAGGCGCACGGAACTCGATGCGCTTTGCCTTCGGGTTGGTTCCAGTCATCGGGATACGGATTGCAGCCGAACGGTTACCCGCCGAGTAAACCAAGTTCACCGGAGCCTCGAATCCTGGTACCAAACGGTGGAAACTGTTCACGGTTGGGTTCGTGAATGCAAGTAGCGATGGAGCATGTTTCAAAATTCCACCAATGTACCAGCGAGCTATATCCGACAAACCGCCGTAACCTGATTCGTCATAGAAAAGAGGCTTGCCGTCTTTCCAAAGCGACTGATGCACATGCATTCCAGAACCGTTATCACCGAACAATGGCTTTGGCATAAACGTTGCAGTTTTGCCCCAGCGTTCAGCAACATTCTTGACGATGTACTTGAACTTAAGAATGTCATCTGCAGCATTCAGCAAGGTGTCAAATTTATAGTTAATTTCACCTTGTCCGGCAGTACCAACTTCGTGGTGACTGCGTTCTACTTCAAGACCTACCGCTAGCAACTCACTAACGATGTCGTCGCGCATGTCGGCATGTTTGTCTAGCGGTGAAACAGGGAAATAGCCACCTTTGAATGGAGTCTTGTTGGCTAGGTTTCCACCAATTTCTTCTCGACCAGAGTTCCAGGCTGCTTCGTCTGAGTCGATGAAGTGCATTGAGCCGTTTTGCTTGTATTCATAACGAACGTCATCAAAGATGAAGAACTCTGCTTCAGGTGCAAAAAATGCGGTGTCGGCAATTCCGGTTGTGGCCAGGTATGCCTGCGCCTTTTTAGCGGTTTGACGTGGGTCGCGACCGTAGATTTCGCCATTACGCGGGTTGTAAACATCAAAAACCATGCAGAGCGTTTTTTGAACGCGGAAAGCATCGATGTATGCAGTGGTCACATCAGGAATCAATTGCATGTCTGACTCGTTAATCGAGGCAAAACCACGAATAGAAGAACCGTCAAATAGCTGGCCGTCAACGAAAAATTGTTCATCGATCATCGATGCTGGAAGGTTGAAGTGCTGCTGCACACCTGGCAAATCGGTGAAGCGAACGTCAAGGAACTTAACGTCATTGTCTTTGATGTACTTAATAACCTCGGATGCGCTCTTGAACATAGCGGGGGATCCCTTCGGAAGTGAATTTTGGATTTACTGGCACGACGGCGGGCCACTTGGAAAGATTTTATCCAAGCCAGTGGGTCGAACCTGTTCCCGAAATGTTTCGGCCGTGTAAATCTTTGGCTTAGGCTCTAATCGATGGATGAACTAGATAACTGGGCGGGTAAGCGCCTTGGCCTGCCGGCTAGCGGGCCGGGCTCACTGGCCAAATTTGGTAGGCGAGTATTAGCCCTTTTTATTGACTGGGCCGCGAGTACCTTGATCGCACTGGGGTTATTTGGCGGAAATTTTTATCATCCAGATTTCAACACGGCTCAGGTGCTGATATTCGCAGTTGAACAGTGGATTTTGGTGGCAACTCTCGGATTCAGTTTCGGGCATCGATTGGTTGGCCTTCGTGTGAAGAAGCTAGACGGAAGTTACGTCGGTTTCTGGGCATCGCTGCTTCGAATTGGGCTAATCCTGCTGGTTATTCCTGCAACAATCTGGGATGCAGATAATCGTGGTCTGCACGATAAGGCTGCAAAAACTGTTTTAGTTATCCGTTAGCCACGGCGCATTTTGCCAAGGCGGTTTGGGTCAATTCCCTTGGGAATAGGAACATTCATTCCGAGTGATTCCAGACGTTTAGCCACGGCGGAAATTTCTCCGCGACTCATCACCTTTTTCTTTTTGTAAAGAGCCTTAGCAAGGTCAGCTAATTTTGTAGCTTCTTCATCGTTAGTGACGTAAATGAAATCGACTGGGGCACCCGGCGCCACGCGGTTCACCTTGCGGCGTTCATCCTCAAGTAAAATTTTCGCTCGTCCGCGATTTCCTTCACCGATTAGGACAACCCCACCTGGGCCAATCGCTCGGTAGACCGCATCCTGGCTTCGAGGGTTAACGGCGACAGGCATTTCCGCCGATCGCCATCCGCGACGAAGTGCACTTCCAAGAACTGCTCCAACTGCACCTAGCTGGCCGGCAATTCGCGAGTAAGCCGCACGCTCGGCACGACGACCCATTACGAACATCGCCGCGAGGATACCAAAAAGCAATCCAAGGACGGCAAAAATAACCAAGTTCACGACATTGCCAGGGAATGCTGCGTTGGAGAAGAGCACGAACGCGGCCTCGATGACGGCAAATAGCGCTACTGACCAAATTACTGCCGGCTTATCCTGTTTCGCGGTGATTTTGTACACCGACCACATTTGACGAAGCTGACCCGGGTTATTCGCGTTATTTGTTTTTGCCATTTGGAAAGCCTATCGCGTGAAAACTAGTGCGCCGCCTGCGAAAAGCCAGAACTTAATGCTGCATCGGCGAGATGTTGCAAGTGACTTGGGATAGGTAAACCTTTTTTGGTCATTGACTGAGCCCAGAGTCGACCGGCGCGATATGAGCTTCTAACCAACGGTCCGGCAAGCACCCCAAGATACCCAAGTTCTTCGGCTTCGGTTTTCATTTCGATGAATTCTTCGGGTTTTACCCATCTGGTCACCGGGTGATGTTTAGGCGAAGGTCGAAGGTATTGCGTGATGGTGAGAATGTCGGTGCCAGCCTCGAAAAGATCTTTAATTGTTTGTGATATCTCTTCTCGGGTTTCTCCCATTCCTAGAATCAAATTTGACTTCGTTACCAAACCTTTTGCACGCGCTTGAGTGAGCACATCTAACGAGCGCTCATATCGGAATGCCGGCCTGATTTCTTTGAAAATCCTTGGAACAGTTTCGACATTATGTGCAAACACTTCTGGAAGGGCATCAAATACATTTCCAAGTAATTCGGGTTTTCCGGAAAAATCGGGAACTAAGATTTCAACGCCTGTGCCGGGGGATTGTTGGTGAATTTGACGAATAGTTTCGGCGTATAGCCATGCACCTTCATCTTCTAGGTCATCTCTAGCCACACCGGTTACAGTTGCATATCGAAGTTGCATTCGCGCCACCGATTCGCCAACTCTTCGAGGTTCGTCGGAATCGAACTCCGCTGGTTTACCGGTATCAATTTGGCAGAAATCGCAACGGCGAGTGCATTGAGAGCCACCGATAAGAAATGTTGCTTCGCGGTCTTCCCAACATTCGAAAATATTCGGACAACCCGCTTCTTGGCAAACGGTGTGTAAATTTTCTGATTTCACCAAATGCTGGAGCGCCTGATATTCGGGTCCCATTTTGGCGGTGGTTTTAATCCACTCGGGTTTCTTCTCAATCGGAACCGCACTATTTCTAGCCTCGATTCGAAGTAGTTTTCTTTCCGGCTTGTTTTCGGTCATCGCGCAACCGTTTCACTGAAAGGGGCTTCGACTCGCTCAATCCGACCCAGTTTTTTCTTAATTACTTCGGCTGCCATTGCCGGCGTGATTGTCTTACCTAGAAGTTCTGAAATCGTGCTACTTTTAGCGTCGCGAATACCGCACGCAACAATAGTTTCGTAGGGATCCAGCGAGTTATTGCAATTCAATGCAAAACCATGCATCGTCACATGATCGGCAACTCGGATGCCGATTGCGGCGATTTTCACATGCGTTCCATTTACCGGAGCCCAAACTCCACTTCGACCCTCAACCCGCTCCGAGTAAAGACCAAATTCTGCAATTGAATCAATCAGTACTTGTTCCAACCAGCGTACATATCCGACAACATCGATTGGCTCTTCAAGTTTCATAATTGGGTAACCG
>JBJTNR010000094.1:0-2515 GCA_046074145.1 Rhodoluna sp. | reverse complement strand
CCGAGCAGTGAAGATTTAATTAAAATTTTTGGTTCGTTGTTTGCGATAGCAATCGCCTGATACGCGTCAAACAAATGCGGGCGCAGTCTTTCAACTAAATCAACTCGCGCGGCAATTATTTCTGAACCGTAAGAAATGAGTGATTGATCCCACGCATCTAGTGTCGAGAGCGCGCTTCCTTTCGCGCCGGTTGCTCGCGCGGTTTTTAGCAACGTGTTGCGTTGTTTCAAAACTCGTTCGTAATCGGAATATACTCCCGCAAATCTTGGCCACACTTGCACGACAAGTTCGTCAATAAAAGCTCGGCGATTAGATGGGTCGCGTTTCACGATATCCAGGTCTTCTGGTGCAAATGTGACCGAGTTAACCACGCCGAGAATGTCACGCACTTTTTGGGTTGGAGATTTATTTATCCGCGACTTGTTTGGCGCGTCACGATTTAATTCGACTTCGATTAAAACTTCGCGATCTTCGTTACTAGCCAGCGCTCGAATTACCGCTTGATCGGTGCCTTGCTGAATCAAAGGCAGGTAACCGGCGACTCGGTGAGATGACAAGGTAGACAAATATCGAATTGCTTCGACCAGGTTGGTTTTACCTTGGCCGTTCGGGCCGACCAGCAGATTCACCCCAGGCGCTAGCGCAACTTCGGCGGTGCCGTAATTGCGAAAATGCAGCAGCGAGAGATGCTTAAGAAACATCTATCGAACTAGAAGATTTGGCTGCAATAGGTAGCGGTATGAGTCAGATTCGGTTTTTTCTTTTGCACCGTGAGATGAAATTAAAACCGGGCCAGGCTTGTTTGGGTTTTCGTTATTAGTGAAGGCAAGCTTCACAAATTCGCTGTGCACTCCGGCTAGACCATCGATTAAAAATTGTGGCTTAAGTGAAACTACGATTTCTTTTCCGGTTAGTTCAGCCGAGATGCTTTCCGAAGCTTGCGCGGTTTCGTTGCCGGTTGCTTCGAGTGAAACTTTGCCGTCGTCAAAACTAAAGCGAAGCGGGGCTTCGCGCTCAAGAACAAGCGCAACTCGTCGAGTCGAGTCGATTAGATCTTGCGTTGCAATGATTGCGAAGTTGTCGTTGTCGCTAGGAAAGAGAGTTTTCACCGGCGGGAAGTTGCCTTTTAGTAGCAACGATGTAACTGAACGGTTGTTTGCTTTGAATGCAATCATTTCGCGATCGTCACTCTTTGAGATTGCGATTTGAATATCGCCCTGGTTTCCAAAAGTTTTTGCAACTTCTTGAAGTGTGCGTGCTGGCACAAGCGCAATTGCACCGTCGGCTGCTTTGTTTCCATTCCAGGCAGCTTCACGCAGAGCAACGCGGTATCGATCTGTCGCAACAAATGAAAGTGATTTTTCACTGGCTTCGATTTGCACGCCGGTTAGAACTGGTGTGACGTCATCCTTGCTTGCTGCAGCGGCAACCTGGCTAACTGCATTTGCAAATGCATCGCCAGAGATGGTTCCAGAGATCGCTGGAATTTCAGGAAGGGTTGGATATTCTTCAACCGGCATGGTTAGTAATGAGAATTTAGTTGAACCACAGCTAACGGTGACTTTTGATCCGTCGGTGGCAAATTCAACTGGAGCGTTTGGAAGTTTGTTTGCGATTTCTGATAGAAGACGACCAGAAACCAAAACTCGACCGGAGGTTTCTACTTTTGCCACAATCTCAGCTTGGGCTGAAACTTCATAATCAAACACTGATAGACGTAATGCATTGGCATCTGCCTCAATCAAAATTCCACCAAGAATTGGCAATGTGGTTCGTTGTGGCAATAAGCGCACAGCAAATGAAACAGCTTCACTTAAAACGTCTTTATTTACTTGAAACTTCACAAAATCCCCAAATCGTTAGGGGTTTATTTTGGCACAGTTTTACGACTGTAAATTTTCAAGAATCTGTTTTTGAATCACCATATTTGTTATGAGATTTCCAAATATTTAAATATTTAAAACAACATTATTAACCATTGTTGAATTTGTTGATAACTAGCCGCTTACCAATAAACATCACGGAACTACATCTGTGAAAGATGTATAAACAAGTGTTAATAACTTTGTGGATAACTCGATCGACTGTGAGTCATTAAATCCACCATCACAGCCCAAAACCTAGAAACCCACGGTTTTTATGGGGCTATCCACAGTTATCCACAGAGATATTCATATGTGGAAATTAGAGAAGATTTATAAAAATCACTGACAAACCTGGGTTTTATTAGGTTGTTAACCAAGTTAACGAACCGGCTTATCTATTTAGCTGAAGTCTTGATGCGACCAATAATTTCGGTCACCTGGTTGTAAACATAGCGGCGCTCAGACATGTATTCGGCGATCTTTTTCTGGGCGTACATCACGGTGG
The DNA here is from genome assembly GCA_046074145.1 of Rhodoluna sp. Classification (GTDB taxonomy): domain Bacteria; phylum Actinomycetota; class Actinomycetes; order Actinomycetales; family Microbacteriaceae; genus Rhodoluna. The sequence goes on along the minus strand of JBJTNR010000094.1, from coordinate 145 downwards.
TGTGATCGCGGTTGCCGAACAGGGCACCTATCTTTGGCAGCGAAAGATTGGTCTGTTCGCGGCAGATATACATGGCGATCTGGCGGGCGAGGGCGATGGCCTGGATGCGACTTTGGCCATAAATATCGTCTGGGGTGATCTTGTA
>JBJTNR010000093.1:0-9709 GCA_046074145.1 Rhodoluna sp. | reverse complement strand
CGCGAAGCTTGTGCACCAAGTTTTTGAACCCACTCGGCAACTGTTTCTTTTGTATTTAAAGTTCTTTCTGCGGTTGGACGCGGGTCGCCGACTAATCCGGTTGAACCACCGATGAGTGCAAGTGGTTTGTGTCCGGCGAGCTGCAAACGGCGCATGGTTAAAAGCTGAACCAAGTTTCCGAGGTGCAAACTCGGAGCTGTTGGGTCGAAACCGCAGTAGTAGGTGATGCTTCCGGAAGTTGATGCTTTGCGCAGTTCGGCTTCGTCGGTGGAGAGTGCAACCAGTCCGCGCCACTGCAATTCCGAAAGTACATCTTTGAAACTCGAATCGTTAGCCTGGGTGGCCAAAACTTTTGGTGATGCCATTATTTTGACGCTCCCTTTGGTGCAATTTTTCTAAGTGATGCAATTTGTTCCAAAACAATCGGTAGCGCGGTTCCGCCGGCACCATCGCGAGCCTTGATCGATCCGCCGATGGTCAATACATCGCGGACATCGGGAGTGAGCGCAGGTGAAATTGCTGCCATCTCGCTGTCCGGAACCTCATGTAAATCAAGGCCTTTAGCCTCGCAGTAGGCAACCAACTTGCCTGTGATTTCATGCGCATCGCGGAATGCAATTTTTTTCTTAACAAGCCATTCCGCAACATCGGTAGCAAGTGAAAAACCTGCTGGCGCCAACATCTCGAGTCGGTTGCGGTTGAATTCCATGGTGGCAACCATGCCGGTAAAAGCCGGAAGCAAAACGGTTAACGTATCAACGGCATCGAACACGGGTTCTTTGTCTTCTTGCAAGTCTCGGTTATAGGAGAGCGGAAGCCCCTTCAGCGTTGCCAAAAGACCGGTGAGATCTCCAATCAGTCGGCCTGATTTTCCGCGTGCAAGCTCGGCAATGTCGGGATTCTTTTTCTGCGGCATGATCGACGATCCGGTCGAATAGGAATCATGAAGTTTGATGTAATCAAACTCTGCGCTTGCCCAAATGATTATTTCTTCTGCGAATCGTGAAATATCAATGCCGACCATCGCGGTAATAAATAGGAATTCGGCAACTACGTCACGGCTTGCGGTTGCATCCATAGAATTTTGAGTTGTGCCAGCAAAGCCGAGTTGCGCGGCAACCTGAGTTGGATTTATACCAAGCGTGTTTCCGGCAAGAGCCCCTGCACCATATGGCGAAAGATTGGAGCGGCTTGTCCAGTCGGTGAATCTCTCTAGGTCTCGAGTCAGCGGCCAGGCGTGAGCCAAAAGGTGATGTGAAAGTTGCACCGGTTGTGCGTGTTGGAAGTGTGTGCGACCAGGCATTGCTACACCTAGGTGATCTTCGGCGCGTGTGACGATGACATCGATGAGATCAATGATCAGCTTGCGTAGCTCTTGTGCTTGATCGAGTAGGTACATGCGAACTAAAGTCGCAATTTGATCATTGCGACTTCTTCCGGCACGAACTTTTCCACCAAGATCTGCCCCGGTAATTTCGATTAGTCCGCGCTCGAGTGCAGAGTGAACGTCTTCATCGGTTTCTTTTGGCTTGAAGCTGCCATGTTCGATGCGCGATTGGAGTTCCACCAACCCCTTGTCGAGCATTTCCATTTCGCGTTCGGTTAGGTAACCGGCCGAGTGCAGCGCACGGATGTGAGCTCGGGTGCCGGCAATGTCATAGCGGTATAGCCGCCAATCGAATTGAACCGAACGACTTAGGGCAGCCAGGGCGTCGGCCGGACCATCGGCGAAACGGCTACCCCAAAGGGAATTTGAACCAGAACTCATGTTCTTATTCTCGCCTACTTGCGGGGAGGATTCGCTATTTAGCTTGCTCGTCGAGCCAAACCATTAAAGCTTTCTGCGCGTGTAAGCGATTTTCGGCTTCATCCCAAATTACAGAACTTGGACCATCGAGCACATCGGCGGTAACTTCGTATCCGCGGTAAGCAGGAAGACAGTGCATAAAAATTGCATCAGATTTCGCTCGTGACATTAATTCTTTGTCGACAGTGAAATCGGTGAAGGATTTAATGCGACCTTCTTTTTCATCTTCCTTGCCCATTGAGATCCAAGTGTCAGTGACGACGACGTCGGCATCTTTCACTGCCGCGTTTGGTTCTCCGAAAACTGAGATACTTCCGCCGGTTTTTTCGGCGATCAGTTCAGCGCGAGCAACAATTTTTGAATCGGGTAAGTAATCAGCTGGCCCAGCAACTGAGACATGCATTCCGGCGGTTGCGCCACCAACCAGGAAACTATTGGCCATATTGTTACCGGCGTCTCCCACGTAGGCAAGTTTTAGACCGGCGAGTGACCCCTTGTGTTCCTGAATTGTCATCAAATCGGCAAGGATCTGGCACGGGTGATAATCATCGCTAAGCGAGTTGATTACTGGAACTCCCGCGTGCTCAGCCATCTCCTCTAGCCCCGCCTGCGCGTAGGTGCGCCAAACAATCTGAGCTACCTGACGACCAAGCACTCGAGCAGTATCGGCAACTGATTCTTTGCCGCCCATTTGGCTCGACTGGCTGTCAATTATTAGCGGCGCACCGCCGAGATCGGACACTCCGACCGCAAAAGAAACTCGAGTGCGGGTAGATGTTTTGTCGAAAATTAATGCAACTGTTTTTGGACCCTCGAATGGTCGCTTTGAGTACGGAGATTTTTTTAACTCGATAGCGCGACGAATGATTTCCTTCTGCTCGGCAGGAGTAATGTCATCGTCTTTCAAAAAGTGTCGAACCATTCTTATTCCATTCTTGTATTAAGGAAGCACCATGGTTCCGAAACCGGAAACCGTAAAAATTTCGAGGAGAATGCTGTGTGGAACTCGGCCATCGATGACGTGCGCTGTCGGCACGCCGCCTTGTACTGCACGCAAGCACGCCTGCATTTTAGGAATCATTCCAGATTCCAATTTTGGCAATAACTCTTCGAGCTCGTCTGATGCTATTTCAGAAACCAGTGAATCTCGGTTTGGCCAGTCGCTGTATAGGCCAGCGACATCGGTGAGAACCAAAAGTTTTTCGGCACCCAGCGCTACTGCCAGCGAGGCGGCCGCCAAATCGGCATTCACATTTAGCAATTCACCACTCACGGTTGGGGCGACCGTCGAAACCACCGGAATCCGACCGGCATCCAAGGCTTCGAAAACAATACGAGGGTTTACCTGAGTCACTTCACCCACGAGACCAATATCGATTGGCCCAGATTCGCTTTCGAGCGCTGTCTTCTCGGCGCGGAAAAGGTTTTGATCTTCACCCGACATGACCTGAGTGTCTGCTCCTGCAGTTTCAATCAGCTTTGAAAGCTGCGCGCTGATTTGATCGCGAAGTACATCGCGAACCACGGTGATGGATTCTGCGGTGGTGACTCGGAATCCGCCGCGGAACTCCGATTCGATTCCCAGCTCTGCAAGCCTTGCGGAAATTTGTGGACCACCGCCATGAACGACAACGGGTTTAATTCCAACCCAGCGCAGGTAGGCCATGTCTTCGGCAAACGCTTTTTGCAAAGCTTCGTCGACCATGGCGTTGCCACCAAATTTAACTACGACAACTTTCCCGTGGAAAGCCTGCAGCCATGGCAGCGACTCAATTAACGTTGCCGCTTTGAGTGCTGCAACGGATTGGTCTTGATTTTCTTTAGGAATCATTAGCTGGAGTATTCGCTGTTCTCGGTGACGTATTCATGTGTTAAATCATTCGTGTAAATTTCTGCCGAATGGTTGCCGGAATCTAGATTTATGTCGATTGACACAGCACGCGGCTTTAAGTCGACTAGTTCGCGTGGCTGATCGGGTTGCCCTTTTTTAGAAACGCTGATGCCGTTGATCGAAACATCGATGTTGTAAGGGTCAAAAACCGCCTTGGTAACGCCGACCGCAGCCAGAATTCTTCCCCAGTTCGGATCGTTGCCGTAGATTGCGGCCTTAAACAAGTTATTACGCGCGATCGAGCGACCGACCTCTTCGGCGTCGGCGACACTTGCTGCACCTTCTACCGAAATAGTTATATCGTGCGATGCGCCTTCGGCGTCCTGCTGCAATTGCTTTGCAAGTGAAATGCAAACTTCGATTAGCGCTTGGGTGAATTCTTCGGAGCTCGGAGTAATTTCACTGGCACCCGATGCCATTAGTGTGACTTGATCGTTAGTCGACATGCAGCCATCAGAGTCGAGGCGGTCGAAAGAAACTCTGGTCGCCTGTCGCAACGATGAATCTAGTGTTGCGCTGTCTAGCTTGGCGTCGGTTGTAATTACTACCAGCATCGTGGCCAGCCCGGGTGCCAACATTCCCGCACCCTTAGCCATGGCTCCGATTGACCAGCCCGAAGTGTTTTTATAGCTGGCTTTTTTGGGTTTCGAATCGGTGGTCATGATTGCTTCGGCTGCGGCATCGCCATTAGATTCAGACAAATTTTTTGAGGCGGCTGAGACGCCAGACAGGAGTTTTTCTCGGTCTAGCTGATCGCCAATTAATCCGGTCGAGCAAACCAAAATATCCCCAGCCGAAAGATTTAATTCCGCTGCAACCTTTTCGGCGGTCGCATGAGTCGTCTGAAAACCTTCTGGTCCGGTGTAGCAGTTTGCACCACCTGAGTTCAGCACAATTGCAGAAACTTCTCCGTCGGCAATTACTTGCTTACTCCAAATAATTGGATTGGCTTGACAACGATTTGATGTGAAGACTACTGCTGCCGACTTAAGTGGGCCCTGATTGATAACAAGCGCTAGATCTAATTTGCCCGATTTTTTCAAACCTGCGTGGACTGCCCCGGCGATAAAACCCTTGGCTACGGTTACCGTCATTTGCGTAAACCTTTCTGAGCCAGAGAAATATTTGAAAGTCCAGTTGACTCCTGAAGGCCAAGGGCAATATTCATAGATTGAATCGCCGCTCCTCCGGTGCCTTTAACTAAATTGTCAATGGCGCAAATCGTTACAAGTCTTGAGGCGTGCTCATCCAAGGCAATTCCGACCAAGGCAAAGTTTTCGCCAATGGTGTCAGCGGTCGATGGAAATTCACCATCTGGCAAAACTTTGATGAAATCTTCGTCTGCATATGCGGCATCGAATGCTTCGCGTGCTTGCTGCAATGTAGTGCCAGGTTTTAATTCGGCAGTATTCACCGCCAAGATTCCACGTTCGATCGAGGCCAATACCGGAGTAAAAGAAACTTGGACATCTGCACCTGCGGCTTTGCGTAGGTTTTGTTCAATCTCTGGAGTGTGGCGGTGGATTCCACCAACCTGATAAGCATTTGCCGAACCGGTTGCCTCAACTTCGAAAAGCTGCTCGGTTGCACCGCGACCAGCGCCCGAAGTTCCGACAGTTAGAACGCTAACGATGTCGTCGTTTTTGATCACGCCCGCAGCGAGTGCGGGTGCTAAGCCGAGGGTGATCGCTGTCACATTGCAACCCGGAACGGCAATTCGCTTAGCACCGGAAAGGTTTTCGCGTTGTTTTGAATTTCTTGATGTCAACAGTTCTGGCATTCCGTAAGCCCAAGTACCGGCGTGCTTGCCGCCGTAAAATTTTTGCCAGTCGGCTTCGCGTTCCAATCTGAAGTCGGCGCCGCAGTCAATAACCAGTGTCTCTGGGTTGAGCCATTCGGCTACCTCGGCTGATTTTGAGTGAGGTAGAGCCAGGAAAACGATGTCGTGATTCGCAAGAGTTTCCTTGTTGTTTTCGGAAAATATTACGTCCGCATATTTTTTTACCTGCGGATGCAGCGAAGAAACTTTTTGACCAACCATGCTTGAGGCGGTCACCGTTTTTAGTTGTAATTCGGGATGTTTCGCAATCAGGCGCAACAACTCACCGCCGACATTGCCGCTGGCGCCGGCTACGGCAACCGAGTAAGTCATTGCTTTCCTAACTAGAACTTTTAAGTACGAATGGTGGCACCGAATTTTTTGAACGCCAACTGAACGGCGGCATCCTTGGCTTCGCTGGCTTCGGCTTGAGTTAATGTTCGATCTTCGGCACGGAAGCGAAGAGCAAAAGTAAGTGACTTTTGACCAGAAGGAACATTGCTGCCGCGATAGTCATCGACAATTGAAACTTGTTCCAGCAGTGCTCCGGCACCTTCGCGAATTGTTGCCAACACATCACCCGCTGGAACTTCGCTATTCACCACTAACGAAAGATCTTGAGTTGCAGCCGGCATGACCAAAATTTGTTGGGCCTGAATTACCGCAGGTGCGGCCGAGTATAGCTTTTCGAGATCGAGCTCGAATGCTCCAACTCGTCTCGGCAAATTTGAATCGATAGCCAGCTGAGGGTCTAGTTCACCAGCGAATCCAATTGATGTTTCTTTACCCTCGATAGATACAAACAGTTCCGCTGTTCGGCCAGGATGAAACCCTTTCGGGCTTGCTTGCTTAAGTGTTAGTTCTACAGCAACAGCCGCAGAAATAATTTTTACCGCGTGCAGCGAATCTACATAGCTAGCTTCGATTGCTTTTTGACCAAGCTGATGCGCGACTCGATTTCCAGTGAACAATCCGGCGATGTGTCTAGGCTGGTTCGGAATGGTTTTTAGTAATTCTTGTAATTCACTTGCCGAAGGTCGAAAGTTGCCTGCCGGAAGTTCAGGATTTGAGCTAATTTTTTTAACCGGCTTGAATACTAGGCCTTCTTCATAGATTGCTAAGTCCACTAGCCCGCGTGAAATATTGCGTTTCGCCGCATCAATGAGGCCAGGCAAAATTTCAAGACGCATTTCGTCAGCTTCGCCCTGAAGTGCATTTGCCAATTTCACAGCGGCGCTATTTTTTGAATCAAAAATTGCATTTTGCGCAGATGAAACAAACGGGTATGTCAAAACTTCAACCATTCCCGAACCGGAAAGTGCATTTAGTGCAGCACGACGATATTTCTGTCGCGTGGTAAGGCCACGACCTGGAGGCGCCACCGGCAAGCGAGAAGGAATGCGGTCGTATCCGGAGATTCGTGCGATTTCTTCAACCAGGTCAGTCTTGTGGGTAATGTCTGGTCGCCAGGTTGGCGGAATGACCTCGAAGCCATCAGAAACCTTCGCGACTACGCAACCAATTTGCGCAAGAACGCTTTCGATTTCCGCTTCGGAGTAATCGACTCCCACCAATTCGGTTGCGAAGTTAGCCGGCAACCAAACGGCAGTTCGTTCAGCAGCAAGTTTCACATCGGCACCGAGTGGGTCGGCCGCGCCGCCGGCGTGAACCTCGAGAAGTTGCACCACTCGGGCAGCAGCGTTGTCGGCCATCTTTGGATCGACACCGCGTTCAAAGCGCTTCGAAGCTTCAGACGAGAGTTTGTGACGACGTGCCGATCGAGCGATTGAGATCGGGTCGAAGACTGCAGCTTCAACGACGACATCGGTCGTAGTTGAAGAAACTTCGGTAGATTCACCACCCATGACACCAGCAAGTCCGATGGCGCCTGAATCGTCAACGATTACTATATCTTCGGTGTTAAGTTTTCTGACCTGGCCATCGAGAGTCTTTAGCGTTTCGTTTGCATTAGCGCGACGAACACCTATGTTGCCTTTAAGTTTTGCCATGTCATATGCGTGCGTAGGTTGACCAAGTTCGAGCATCACGTAGTTGGTGATGTCGACAATTAATGAAATCGAGCGCATGCCGGCAAGTTTTAATCGGGTTGCCATCCAGGTTGGTGTTGGACGCGAAACGTCAATGCCCTTTACTACGCGAACAACGAAACGATCTACCGCCTGGCGATCGCGAATTGGAGCGTTGTCAGAAATTTTTATTTCGTATCCCGAACCGCCGTCGATAAATGCATTGCTCTTTGGGTCTCGGAAATCTGAACCGGTGGCATGCGAATATTCACGGGCAATCCCACGAATCGATAAACAGTACCCTCGATCGGGAGTTACGTTTACTTCAGCGGCGGGTTCATCAAGATGCAGAATCTCTATTGCGTCAGTGCCAACCTTTGGGTCTAGCCCCATGGTCTGAAGTCGAATAATTCCGGCGTGATCGTCGCTCAAATTTAATTCACGAGCTGACGCCATCATTCCATCGCTGATGTGACCATAGGTGCTCCGAGCGGCAATCTTAAAATCACCCGGCAGTACTGCTCCCGGCAGGCAAACTACGACTTTGTCGCCAAGTTCAAAATTGCTGGCACCGCAAACGATTCCGCGTACATCGGCCCCGCCGTCAGCGGCCGCGCTTCCCTCAGGTGCAACTCGCACCTGGCACCAGCGAATGGTTTTGCCATTTGACTGGGGTTCCGCAACAAATTCGAGAACTTCGCCGACGACTACCGGACCCGAAACGTCGAAGCCGTGTGAGCCCTCTTCTTCTAGTCCAACTTTTACCAATTCGGCCATTACCGATTCTGGAGTTGCGTCGCCTGGCAGATCAACATATTCGGCGAGCCATGAAAGTGGAATGCGCATTAGATCGACACTCCGAACTGCTCGCTGAATCGAACATCCGATTCAACCATGTCGTGCATATCACGCACATCATTTCGGAACATCAGCGTTCTCTCGATGCCCATTCCAAACGCGAAGCCCGAATAAATTTCCGGATCGATTCCCGCAGCCTTCAAGACATTCGGATTAACCATTCCGCAACCGCCCCATTCGACCCATCGGGCACCTCCTTTGGCGCCCGGGTGCCAAACATCTAATTCGGCAGACGGTTCGGTGAACGGAAAGAATGACGGACGCAATCGAATTTTTGCGTCTGGCCCAAACATGATTCGCGCAAAGTGCTCCAGCGTTCCTCGCAGGTCGGCCATGGTTAAACCTTTGTCGACGGCAAGACCTTCTACCTGGTGGAACACCGGGGTGTGCGTTGCGTCGAGTTCATCGGTTCTGAATACACGTCCCGGACACAACACATAAATAGGTACATCTCGCTCAAGCATCGAGCGAACTTGCACCGGAGAAGTGTGAGTTCGTAGCACCAGGTGAGATTCAACTGGGTCAACAAAAAATGTGTCTTGCATGGCTCGAGCCGGGTGATCCGCATCGAAGTTGAGAGCGTCGAAATTGAACCATTCACTTTCGACTTCTGGACCTTCTGCGATTTCCCAACCCATACCCACGAAAACATCAGAGATGGCATCTTGCAAAAGTGAAAGTGGGTGGCGGGCACCGATTCTGGCAGGGCTTGGTGCCGCGGTCACGTCGACAGCCTCGGCGCTTAACTTTGCAGCTGCCTCGACCTTGGCGAAATCTGATTCTTTAGCCGCAAAGGCTTCGTTTAGCACGCCCCTCGCCTTGCCGATTAATTGACCGGCTTCTGCTTTAAATTCGTGACCGATGTTTTTCAGTTGAGCGTTTAGTATCGCAATCGCTGAATTGTCGCCAATTGTGCTCTGCCGTGCTGCCTTGAGCGCGGCTAAACCCGTGGCGGCAGAAATTGCAGCCAGACCCTCGGCTACGGCTTGATCAATGGCCTTATGGGAAATCGGATTTTCGGCAGACATAGGCCTCAAGTCTATCTTTTGACCCCTCGACTGGGCCGACGAACCAGCTGAATCTAGCTATTTTGCGCGAAGGCTGAACTGTATAAACAGATGCTGGCTGCGGTCGCAAGGTTTAGCGATTCGGCGGCACCATAAATTGGCACGGCAACTTCGCGATCAACCAGATTCAAAGTGGTCTGCTCAAAACCCCATGCCTCGTTGCCAAAGACCCAGGCGGTCGGTTTTGCCAACGTAGCCTTATCGATATTTGGAATCTCGTCGCCACCACCGTTGGCAGCG
>JBJTNR010000092.1:0-5071 GCA_046074145.1 Rhodoluna sp. | reverse complement strand
TAAATCTCATTCGGCAGAAAGCGTAAGAGTGTCCAATAGCAACGCAAGTTTTGATTTCAAAGTAGCCAACATTGATTTAGCCGAAGCCGGTCGTCACCAGATTCGACTTGCCGAAAATGAGATGCCAGGGCTTATGGCGTTGCGTGCCGAATTTGCTTCCAGCCAACCACTTCGCGGCGCTCGTATCGCTGGTTCATTGCACATGACCGTGCAAACCGCTGTCTTGATTGAAACCCTGGTTGCTCTTGGAGCGCAAGTGCGATGGGCTTCGTGCAATATTTTTTCAACTCAGGATGAAGCCGCCGCTGCCGTTGTAGTGGGGGTAAACGGAACAGCGGCAAACCCTTCTGGCTCACCGGTCTTCGCATGGAAGGGCGAGAGCCTTGAAGAATATTGGTGGTGCACCAATCGAATTTTCGACTGGACTGATGAAGCCCAAGCCGCGGGTGAAAATTTCATTGGTCCAAACATGATTCTTGACGATGGTGGCGATGCAACCCTGTTGGTGCACAAGGGTAAAGAATTTGAAACCGCTGCTGCGGTGCCTGCAACTCAGTCGACCGACAGCCATGAGTATTCGGTTATTCTCGATCTACTTCGCAAGTCAATTGCTGCTGAACCAAATCGTTTCACTCAGATTGCTGCCGAGATTAAAGGCGTGACCGAAGAAACCACCACCGGCGTGCACAGGCTCTATGAGCTACACCAGCAAAATGAACTTTTGTTTTCTGCCATCAACGTCAACGACTCGGTTACCAAATCTAAGTTCGACAATAAATATGGAATTCGCCACTCACTGCCAGATGGTTTGAACAGAGCAACCGACGTACTGATCGGAGGCAAGGTTGCATTCGTAGCCGGTTACGGTGATGTTGGCAAGGGTGCCGCTGAAGCGCTTCGCGGTCAGGGTGCTCGAGTTATCGTTAGCGAAATAGATCCAATTTGCGCATTGCAAGCGGCGATGGATGGTTTTCAGGTTTCTAAACTCGAATCGGTCATTGAAACGGTTGACATCTTTGTTACGGCGACTGGCAACACAGCAATCATTACGCCAGAACATTTGCTGCAAATGAAGAATCTCGCCGTCGTTGCCAACGTCGGTCACTTCGATGATGAAATCGACATGGCTGGAATTGCCAAAATTCCAGGCATAGAAAAAATTGAGATCAAACCTCAAGTTCATGAATGGCGTCTGCCAAATGGCCGCTCGGTGCTGATACTGAGCGAGGGTCGCCTGATGAACCTCGGAAACGCCACCGGACATCCAAGTTTTGTAATGAGTAATTCATTTAGCAACCAGGTACTGGCGCAGATCGAGCTTTTCTCAAAGACCGCCGAGTACCCGCTTGGTGTCTATGTTTTGCCTAAATTGCTGGATGAAAAGGTCGCCCGTTTGCACCTAGACGCTATTGGTGTTGAATTGACTCAAGTAACTGCTGAGCAGGCTCGCTATATCGGCATTTCACCGAATGGGCCATTCAAAGCAGAGCACTACCGCTACTAGTTTCAAAAGATATAGAGGATACAAATGGCGCACAAGATTCTCGTCGTCGATGACGACAACGCGCTGAGAGAAATGGTCGGCATTGTTTTAGCCGCCGAGGGTTTTGAAGTCAGCAACCACGATGCCGGCACCGGAGCCCTAGAAGCTTTTAAATCTTTTGAACCAGACCTAGTTTTGCTTGATGTGATGTTGCCGGGCAAAGACGGAATCAATGTTTGCCGTGAAATTCGTGCGATTTCTGGAACACCAATCATTATGCTCACCGCAAAGACCGAAAGTGACGATGTAGTTCGCGGTCTCGAAGCGGGTGCTGACGATTATGTGGTGAAGCCATTTGAGCCTGCAATTTTGATAGCGAGAATTAAGGCGCGCTTGCGTCCGCTGAGCAGCCAACCAGAAGAGACAGTAAACATTGGTCCACTAACTTTGGACATCGTTGGCCACGAAGTTCGTCGCGGTAGTGAAAAGGTTTTACTAACTCCGCTTGAGTTCAACCTATTACTAACCCTCGCTGTAAAACCTAAGCAAGTTTTCACACGTGAAATGTTGCTCGAGACCGTTTGGGGATACCACTATAAAGCGGATACTCGTTTGGTAAACGTGCACGTTCAACGCCTTCGTTCAAAAATTGAAGATGACCCGGATAATCCGAAGATCGTAACCACGGTGCGTGGAATTGGCTACAAGGCGGGCCAGGGGTAAGTGAGTATTCGAGCCGCCATCGATTGGGCGCTCGGTCTCTTTCGACGCTTCCTTCAAGTTCGCGCCGTCTTCACGACTGTAGTGCTCAGTGGTTTTGCGCTACTAATCATTGGCGGATTCCTTGCATATTCGATCGGTAACGGTCTTTATCAAACTCGACTTACTCAAATTCTCGCCGAGTCTGAGCGCGCAGTGATCGACGTTCAAAACACATTCTCTGCTTCAACCATTAACGATGAAATTGCACTTCAGACTCTTTTGAATTCCGTGGTTCCAAACTTGGAATCTCGCGGCACAAGCGATTCGCGACAAGTAGCGATGTTGCGCAGCCCTAATCAAACTGGCGGGCAAATTCTGCAGAGTCCAATTTCGGCAAACCTTGACACCGCATTAATTCCGGCGGACTTTAAGACTCAAGTTCGACAATCCACCGGCCGTCTGGCTTATCAATCAATTGGAATCCCCGATTCCACCGGAGCAGTTGACCCGGGAGTAATCGTCGGATCACCAATAGATATTCCGCAAGCCGGAGTTTACGAACTCTATTTGGTATTCGATTTAAAGGGTGAGCAGCAAACACTAGATTTCGTGCAGCGAGTTTTGGTTGCAGCTGGTGCCGTCTTGATGTTGATCATCGGCGCGGTGAGCTATTTCGTCACTAACTGGCTAGTGAAGCCGGTGCAGGTCGCCGCCGAAGTTTCTGAGGAAATCGCCGAAGGTGCGCTGGATCGTCGCCTAGTAGAGCGCGGCGAAGATGTGATTGCCGTGTTGGCTAGATCGTTTAACCGCATGGCCGATTCGTTGCAGAAACAAATTACAAAACTTGCAAGCGTTTCTAAGATGCAGCAGCGATTTGTTTCTGACGTTTCGCACGAACTGCGCACTCCGCTTACCACGATCAAGCTCGCCGGCGATGTCATCTTTGCAAGTCGCGAAAAACTCGAACCAGCCGCCAAGCGTTCGGCCGAGCTGATGCACGATCAAATCGAGCGTTTCGAAGTATTGCTGAACGACCTGCTTGAAATTTCTCGGTACGACGCCGGTGCAGTCGCCGCTGAGCTAGAAATCCAAGATTTGAATGGAGTTGTCGGAAGCGCAATCGCAGGTCTTGAGCCGCTCGCGCAGAGCCGAGGTTCGGAGATACAAATTGATATTCCAAGCGGACAGGTCGATGTCGAAATCGATGGTGCGCGAATTGAGCGTCTGATTAGAAACCTGCTGGCCAATGCAATCGAACACGGCGAAGGTAAGCCGATTCACGTCGCGGTCGGCATGGATGACTCAGCAGCAGCTGTCACGGTTACCGATTCGGGAGTGGGTATGACTCGCGCGCAGGTAGATCGCGTTTTTGACAGGTTCTGGCGAGCAGACCCGGCTCGAAAACGAACTACCGGAGGAACCGGATTGGGTCTAGCGATTTCACTAGAAGACACGCACCTGCACAGCGGTTGGTTGCAGGTTTGGGCAAAACCAAATCAAGGTTCATCATTCAGGCTCACGCTTCCAAGACGCAAGGGCATGATGTTCACGCAGTCACCGTTGCCGTTACCGCCGCGACAATCTATCGAAGCGAATCAATCAAACGAGGAGGTCAACGATGCGTAAATTTTTCGGCAGCCTCGCATTGATGGCAACTCTTTCGGCGCTCTTGACCGGTTGCGTGCAGTTACCGCGTGACGGACAGATTGAACTCGGTCCAAACCTGCAGAACGAGTTGACCACCGATTACCTTTATTACTCTCCATCTGGCCCTGTAGAGGGGGATTCTCCAGAGCAGATCATCAACGGATTCTTGAACGCTGGCACCGGCCCACAGAATGACTACGCGGTCGCCCGCGAATTTTTGACCACTAGCTTCAGAAATAAGTGGAATCCGAACGAACGAGTGCTAATTCAAGATGGCAAACCTCAGGTGACTCTAACCATCGATGACAGTGCATCGGTAACCGTTACCGAATCGGCCCAGGTGGACGACCAGGGTAAATACGAAAGCCTGAACAGCGGAACTCGCGAAACTTTCAGCTACGTTTTCAAAAAAGAATCAGGCGAGTGGCGAATCGCGGAAGCGCCAAACGTCACAATGATTATTCGCCCAGTATTCGATGCAGTGTTCCGCGAATACTCAATATATTTCTTCGATAACCAGCAAAAATATTTGATTCCAGATGTGCGTTGGTTCCCGGCACGTGCGTCAACCAGCACCAGACTCGTAACGGCAATGCTCAAAGGACCGAGCGATTGGCTGGTCGGTGCCGTTCGAAGTCCAATTCCAGAAGGGACGAAGCTCTCGCTAAGCACGGTTTCGGTTTCCGACGGCGTTGCATATGTCGACTTCTCTGCAAAGGCGCTCAACGCTTCGCGACTGGGACTGCAACTAACGACCGTTCAGCTAAAAGAAACACTTATGCAACTTGACGGAGTCTTCTCGGTGCGCGTATCCATTGAACGCACTCCAATTGAAGTGGTGCCAATTGCGAGCGGTTTGGTGACTCCGCTCACCTTCTCACCAGTCGCTCTTTCAGAAGGTTCCCTTTCGCATGTCGATATTTCGAATTCAACAACCGTTACCAGTGCGACGGATCTGATAGGTAAATACGAAGCCTCTGATTTCGCACTCAGTGCAGACGAAAAACGAATAGTAATGCTGACACCAACTGGCGTGTATTCAGCAAACCTAAATAGCATCGATCAAAAAGTGAGTTTGCTGACGGTGGCACAGGGTTGGTTGTCACCAGTTATTGATCGCCAGGGATTCATCTGGTTAGTCCCAAAGAGCGGAAAAAGATCCATCGAAGTTTTCGATTCGAACGGAAACATAATTGATTTCAACACCGGTTGGCTTACTAAACAAAATCGAATTGGATT
>JBJTNR010000091.1:0-13335 GCA_046074145.1 Rhodoluna sp. | reverse complement strand
TCGAGCAACTGACTGAACCCACCAGATACTGCTGCCACTTTGCCGCCCGCGGATTGAATTGCGGCGATGACTTCTGGAACACCAGAAGTAATTCGAATTCGTTTTTTTACTTTTTCAATAACCGTTTCCGGTAGCCCCTCTAAAGTTGCAACCCGCTCAATTAGGCTTTGGGCGAAATCGATTTCTCCCGCCATAGCTCGTTCAGTAACCGCTGCGACTTCTGCGCGCTTGCCAGATTCTTCGGCCAATAATTCAATTACTTCATCTTGAATAAGAGTTGAATCGACATCAAAGACTACTAGATATGCTGTCACGGAGTAACCAGGACGCCCTTTCCAACAACCGTGATGCCAGTTTCGCTGACAAAGAATCCGCGATCGAGGTCTCGCTGTTGATCGACACCGATCGAAGCACCGTCGGCTACAACAACGCTCTTGTCGAGAATAGCCCTTCTAATGGTGCAATCGCGGCCAATTTGAACGCCGTCTAGCAAAATCGAATCAGTAATTAAAGCTCTGGAATGAACACGAACATTTGGTGACAACACGCTGCGCTCGACGATGCCACCGGAAACTACGGTTCCCAAAGAAACGATCGAATCTGTGGTGCGACCCTGGTTTCCTTCACCATCATGAACAAATTTTGCAGGAGGCAGATTTATCTGCTGCGTATAAACCGGCCACTCAGAGTTATATAAATTGAAAATCGGCATGACCGAAATCAAATCCATGTGCGCCTCGTAATAAGACTCCATGGTTCCAACATCGCGCCAGTATGAATGATCTCGTTCGGTAGATCCAGGAATTTCGTTATATGTGAAGTCGTAAACACCGGCATCGTTCTTCGAAACCATATATGGAACGATGTCTCCACCCATGTCGTGTGAGGAATCTTCGAGGGTTCCGTCGTGCTCGATTGCGTCAATCAAAGCTTGGGCTGAAAAAACATAATTCCCCATAGAAGCGAGAACTTCACCGGGGGAATCTGGAAGCCCCTTAGGGTCACTTGGCTTTTCGCGGAAGGCGGCGATTTTATTGTTGTCTTTTTCGTCAACCTCAATCACGCCGAATTGATTTGCGAGATGTAGCGGTTGACGAATAGCAGCAACAGTCACCCCGCGACCCGAAGCAATATGTGCATCTACCATCTGAGAAAAATCCATGCGGTATACGTGGTCAGCGCCCACTACAACAACATAATCAGGGCGTTCATCGCTAAGTAAATTCATGCTTTGCAAAATTGCATCTGCGCTGCCCGAGAACCAACGTTTGCCCAGTCGTTGTTGCGCCGGAACAGATGCGATGTAAGAACCGAGCAGTGGGGACATTCGCCAAGTTTGAGAAATGTGGCGATCTAGGCTATGCGATTTATATTGCGTCAGCACCACAATTCTGCGAAGTCCAGAGTTGATTAAGTTTGAGAGCGCAAAATCAATCAGACGGTAACTTCCACCGAAGGGCACAGCTGGCTTGGCACGATCGGCGGTCAGGGGCATCAGGCGCTTTCCTTCACCTCCGGCTAGGACCATTCCGAAAATACGCATCGTGCTCATATTCAGAATGTTATTCCCAAAATGTTGACTACGGATAACATTGCGCTATGAGGATTGACTTAATTACTAAGGAATATCCGCCATTTATATATGGTGGAGCAGGCGTGCATGTCGCTGAATTAGTGAGAGTCTTACGCAAGGACATCGAAGTCAAGGTCCGATGCTTCGGTGAAGACCGTAATGAAAACGATACATTCGCCTATCGTCACGCATCCGAATTCGAGTCTGTAAACGGCGCGTTGCAAACAATGTCTACTGACTTGAACATGGTTGCAGACATCGCGGGTGCCGATCTGGTGCACAGTCACACCTGGTACGCAAATTTTGCTGGCCAAGTTGCAAGCAAATTGCACGGTATTCCGCACCTGATTACTGCCCACAGTCTTGAACCGTTGCGTCCTTGGAAAGAACAGCAACTAGGGGGTGGCTATCGATTGTCTTCATGGATCGAACAAACCGCTTATGAAAGCGCAGCTGGAATCATCGCTGTTTCGGATGGCATGAGAAAAGACATTCTGCGTGCTTATCCGCAAATTGATCCGACAAAGGTTTCCGTGGTGCATAACGGAATTGATTTGGATGCTTTTCAGGCAGCGAGTAACCCTGATTTGGTTCGTGCAAATGGGGTTGACCCTGACCAGAGATCTGTTGTATTCGTCGGGCGAATCACAATGCAGAAGGGTTTACCTTATTTAATTCGAGCAGCGCGTGAACTGCCAGACGATGTGCAGTTAGTACTCTGCGCTGGAGCACCTGACACGCCGCAAATTTTGGCCGAGGTTACCGAGCTGGTTGCCGAATTGCGCAAAATCAAAAACAACGTCATTTGGATTGAAAAACACCTCAATCGAACTGAATTAATTGCCGTGCTTTCAGCGGCTACCGTGTTTGCTTGCCCTTCCATTTATGAACCGCTCGGCATAGTTAATCTCGAAGCCATGGCTTGTGGAATACCGGTTGTTGCAACTGCCACCGGAGGAATTCCCGAAGTTGTCGCCGACGGGGAAACAGGGATCCTGGTTCCAATAGAACAAATGCAAGATGGCAGTGGCAAACCTCTGGATGAAAAAAAGTTTGTTGCCGATTTTGCTAATGCCCTAAATGCAATGCTTGCCAAGCCAAACCTGCAACAATTTGGTGAAGCTGGCCGTCGCCGCGTTGAAAATCATTTCAGTTGGGAATCAATCGCCGCGGAAACCATCCGCGTCTATGGGGCTGCAATCAAAGCAAACGCCTAGGCTATAAACGTGTCTCGAGTCATCGATTTAAATAACGTAACTGTCGTGCGTGACGGCAAAGCAATTTTAAATAATGTTGATTGGCAAGTTGAATCAAATCAACGCTGGGTAGTCGTTGGGCCAAATGGTGCCGGTAAAACAACTCTGTTGCGCGTAGCGGGTGCACAAATTCACCCTTCTTCTGGCCAGGCCGTAATTCTCGGCAATCGCCTTGGTGAAATTAATGTTTTCGAACTACGAACTCGAATTGGTTTTGCATCGACGGCCCTGGCTAATCACATTCCGAATTCGGAGTCAGTTCTAGATGCCGTGATGACTGCAAGCTATGCGGTGACCGGTCGTTGGAATGAAAAATACGAGGACATCGATGAACGCAGAGCTAGGAGAGTGTTGTCCGAGTGGCATCTCGAAAGTTATGCCGATCGAGCATTTGGCACATTGAGTGACGGTGAGCGTAAACGCACGCAAATCGCAAGAGCCGTCATGCCTGATCCGGAATTGTTGCTGCTCGATGAACCCGTAGCAAGTCTGGACTTAGCGGCACGCGAGCAAACCATAAAAATTATTGGCTCTTATGCCTCGGCGCCGAGCGCGCCAGCAATGGTCATGGTGACTCACCACCTAGAGGAAATTCCAGCTGGTTTTACTCACGCATTATTGCTAACGAACGGCGCGGTATTTGCTGCCGGTGAAATAGCCAGCACGCTTACCAGTGAAAAAATCTCCGAATCCTATGGCTTCAACCTTCAAGTGACCCGCCAGGATGGCCGATTCAGCGTCAGGGCTGGATAGCCGAATCACGAGAAACCTAGGCTTCACAGGGCTGAATCGCTCTGGTATGCTGAATCTTCGGTGCCAGTAGGCGCAAAATCCAAAAACAGACTTTATTTACTACGGAGTTTTTCATGAAGGCAGATATTCACCCATCTTACGAACCAATCGTTTTCCGCGATTTGGCATCGGGTGTAGCGTTCCTAACTCGATCAACGGTTACCAGCAGCAAGACCATCGAGTGGGAAGACGGCAACACATACCCAGTCTTCGACGTTGAAATCTCATCGGAATCGCACCCGTTCTACACCGGTAAGCAGCGAATCATGGACTCTGCGGGCCGCGTCGAGCGCTTCAATGCTCGTTACAAGAACTTTGGCGCATAAGCAATTTCTACTAAAAGACCCTCGCGAAAGTGAGGGTCTTTTTTTTATCCAAGTTTGAGTGGCCATCCAAGATTTAATGTGAAATCTGGATTTACGTTTTGTTGCATATATTTTGCAAAATCTCGATCAATCGCTTCGGACCAAGCAATTTGGGAATCGTGCAACTCACTGAGTTGAGAAGGTAATTCATTGGCGAATTTATTCGCGATTGCCTGAGCGACTCTACCGGCTGCAATCGCATCAGCGGTTGCGTTGTGTGCGTCGGTTAGGGGTACTTGATATACCTCCGCCGCGTTTTCCAGCCTACGCTTTCCCTTGCGGTACTTATCCATTTGTTTATCAATAACCAGCGGGTCAATAATGTTGCCAAGCTTAAGTGGTTCGATTCCGTGCCTAATTGCCTCATGATGCAAAATCGTGAAATCATAAGGTGCGTTGTAAGCGACAACTGCTAAACCGCGCGAAAAGCAGTTTTGCAGGGCATTTATGATTTCGCTGACAACATCTTTGGCTGGACGCCCGTCTCGAACTGCAATCTCAGTTGTAATGCCGTGAACATCGCTAGCGGCCTTTGGTATTTCAATTTCGGGATTAGCTAGCCATTCGAAGGCCGAGCCTTGAATCACCTCGCCGTTCTCGTTTAGTTCGAGAACACAAGCCGTAACTATTCGAGCATCGGTTAGATCTAACCCGGTAGTTTCAAGATCGAAGACTGCAATTTGCTTGGCCCAATCGGGCAATTGACTTTGTTGATTCACAAAGCAACCATAAAACCGCTTAGCGACAAAGTCCGGTTGAACTCGCCAACTGCATCGCAGCTAGGTGTTGGTTCAAAGTAAAAATATGCAATCCGGGTGCACCCTCATCGATGAGTTGATTGCCAAGTTCTGCTGAATAGGCCATACCAACTTCTCGTGCCTGATCGTCGTTATGAATCGAGTCAAATTTCTGCAATAGCGAACTTGGTACCTTGGCTCCGCTGAGCTCGGCCATTCTAAGAACTTGACGCACATTTGAAATAGGCATCAATCCAGGAATTATAGGAATTGTTACGCCCGCGGCATCGTTGGCTTCGAGCAGCGCCCGGTAACTTTCAATAGTGAAAAACAATTGGGTGATTGCAAATGTCGCACCGGCATCTTGCTTGAGTTTTAAAACTTTTGCATCGTGGGCAAGGTTAGGGGACTCGGGGTGAACTTCGGGGAATGCAGCTACTCCAACTTCTAAATTGCTTACCTGATGAGTCAACTTAACCAAGTCGAGTGCGGTTTTCAATTCACCAGCCTGTGCGGATCCAGGTTGATCCTTGGGTTCATCACCGCGTAAAGCCAGGATGGCCGCAACCTGGGAATTTTCAAAGTCGTGAATAATTTCCGTCGTTCCCGTTGTGCTTGAACTTACGCAGGTTAAATGGCCGATGGTTGGAACTTGAGCCGCCATTCGATCGACAATCTTTAGCGACCTTTCGCGGTTGGAACCACCGGCACCATAAGTCACGGAAACAAAATCAGGCTTGGTTTCAAGTAAGCGGTCAAAATTCGACCATAAAACTTGTTCAGCTAGGTCGTCTTTAGGCGGAAAAAATTCATAAGACAAAGTCGGTTCACTGGCAGCAACTCGGCTAAGCAATATTGATGAAATTTGAGGCGGATGCTGCGGGCTATGTTCTAAATTTCGACGCAAACTGCCAGGCATTGAATAAGTATATTCCACCAGTTAGCGGATTTTACGCCTCCGTTAGAATTGCTTGGTGTTTGAAACCCGTTCCCAAAAACTTATCGAGGCAATTAGCTCTCGAGTGGTTGTCGCCGATGGCGCTATGGGAACCATGATTCAAGAAGCAAGCCCTACCTTGGACGAATTCCAGGGACACGAAGGCTGCAATGAAATTTTGAATGTCACTAGGCCTGAATTAATTGCCAGTATTCATTCGCAATATTTAAAAGCCGGTGCCGAAGCAATTGAAACAAATACGTTTGGTGCTAATTTTGCCAACCTCGCCGAATATGGAATTGAGGAGCGGATTGAGGAATTAGCCTACGCAGGCGCCAAGGTTGCTAGAGATATTGCTGATGACTTTGCTACGGAATCCAAACCAAGGTGGGTTCTTGGCTCAATGGGTCCAGGTACGAAACTTCCAACGCTTGGTCATGAAACATTTTCGAAGCTGAGGGATGCCTATCAACAATCGGCAATCGGGCTGATTAACGGTGGAGTCGACGCGATTTTGATCGAAACGGCTCAAGACCTGCTGCAGGCAAAGAGCGCAATTATCGGATCGAAGCGTGCAATGAAACAGCTTGCAAAACAAGTGCCGATTTTGATGTCTGTCACGATTGAAACCACCGGCACAATGTTGCTCGGCACAGAAATCGGAGCTGCACTAACTTCGCTAGCGGCATTGGGTATCGACGCGATTGGCTTGAATTGCGCCACCGGCCCGGCGGAAATGAGCGAGCACCTAAGGTACTTGGCTAAATATTCAAAACTTCCATTGGTGGTTATGCCAAATGCCGGTCTTCCGGTGCTGGGTCCACACGGAGCACACTACCCACTAACCGCAGGAGAACTTGCTTCTTCCCAAGTGCAATTTGTTAACGAATTTGGCGCTGGCCTTGTTGGTGGTTGCTGTGGAACGACCCCAACACATA
Source organism: Rhodoluna sp. (assembly GCA_046074145.1). GTDB lineage: Bacteria > Actinomycetota > Actinomycetes > Actinomycetales > Microbacteriaceae > Rhodoluna. Next base: position 6,737 of record JBJTNR010000091.1, on the reverse strand, counting down.
TTGAAGAAATTGCTAAGGCGGTAGTGAATAAGACACCACACCGACCGAACCAAATTTCGGAACCTGGCCTCGCAAGTCTCTACCAGCACCAACCGTTCGATCAAACCATGACCTATCTTTCGATCGGTGAGCGCACCAACGCAAATGGCTCAAAGGCGTTCCGCGAAGCAATGCTCGCCGAAAACTGGGATGAATGCATTGAGATCGCGAAATCGCAGACGCGCGAAGGTGCGCACTTCCTCGACGTCTGTGTTGATTATGTCGGTCGAGATGGCAAAAAGGACATGCGTGAATTGGTTTCGCGGCTCGTAACTTCAACCACGCTCCCTTTGGTTTTAGATTCGACTGAACCAGGCGTGATCGAAGCGGGTCTCGAATGTATCGGCGGTCGCGCCATGATCAACTCCGTGAACTATGAAGACGGTGATGGACCGGATTCGCGCTTCGCAAAAATGATGCCCCTGGTAAAGGAGCACGGTGCAGCCGTCGTTGCCTTGACCATCGACGAAGAGGGTCAGGCACGAACATCGGAGAAGAAATTCGCTATTGCGAAACGCCTGATCGAAGAACTAACCGGCAAGTGGGGAATGGCTTTGCAAGACATTGCAGTCGATGCATTGACCTTTCCCATTGCCACCGGACAAGATGAAACCAGGCGAGACGGCCTTGAAACCATCGAAGCTATTCAAAGAATTAATGCCGAATTCCCTGGAGTACAAACCACACTCGGAATTTCGAATATTTCATTTGGTCTGAGTCCTGCCGCTAGACATGTCTTGAACTCCGTTTTTCTTCATGAATGCTCCAAAGTTGGATTATCGTCAGCCATCGTGCACGCTGCCCGAATCATGCCGCTGAATCAAATTCCAGAAGAGCAGATCTCGGCATCGTTAGATCTAATTTTTGATCGACGGGAATATGACGAGAACGGACTTTTGACTTTCGATCCGCTTACCAAATTCCTAGACGTATTCAGTGGAATCGATTCAGCATCGGCCCGTGCGACGAGAGCCGATGAACTTGCAGCATTGCCGCTTGCCGAGCGCCTATCAAGACGAATTATCGATGGTGAGCGCAAAGGACTTGAAAATGATCTTGATGAAGCGCTAGCTGAAGGAATGACAGCGCTGTTCATCATTAACGAACATTTGCTTTCCGGAATGCAAGTGGTTGGTGAATTATTTGGAAAAGGCGAGATGCAGCTTCCGTTTGTTTTGCAATCAGCCGAGGTAATGAAGAATGCCGTAAAACACCTCGAGCCTTTTATCGAAAAGACATCTGATAGTGGGAAGGGTCGAATTCTTCTTGCTACCGTGCGCGGGGATGTTCATGACATTGGCAAAAATTTAGTCGACATCATTTTGAGCAATAACGGTTATGAAACCGTAAACATTGGAATCAAACAACCTATTAATGAAATTATTTCGGCTGCCGAAGAAAATAACGTCGACGTCATCGGAATGAGCGGGCTGTTAGTCAAGTCGACTCAAATAATGCGAGAAAATCTTGAAGAGCTTGACGCCAGGGGGCTCTCGGATAAGTGGCCGATAATTCTGGGTGGTGCTGCACTTACTCGAACTTTCGTTGAACAAGATCTTTCCGACATGTTCTCTGGTCAGGTTCGATATGCGCGAGACGCTTTCGAAGGTCTGAGCTTGATGGACACTCTTGTGAAAATCAAACGTGGCGAAAAAGACGTGCAGTTGCCGCCTCTAAAGAAACGATTAGTTCCAACTAAGAGCCTGTTAGTTAGAACCGAACCGGATTTGATGCCGGATCGTTCGGATGTCGCCAGCGATAACACGATTCCGAATCCACCGTTTTGGGGCGTGCGAACCGTCAAGGGCATTCCGCTGCGCGATTACTCGTCCTTCCTCGATGAACGAGCAACATTCATGGGGCAGTGGGGACTCAAGCCTTCTCGGGCCGATGACGGGGCAAGCTACGAAGAGCTCGTCGAAAAAGAAGGGCTTCCGCGTCTTCGTTCTTGGTTAGAGCGAATTCAAACCGATTCCCTTTTAGAGGCTGCGGTAGTTTATGGATACTTTCCAGCAGTTTCCGACGGTGATGATTTAGTAATTTTGCATCACGCCGCAGAAGGTAGTTCTGATGGCGGTTCAGGAGGAACGCCTGGCACCGAGAGATTGCGCTTTAGTTTCCCGAGGCAGGCTCGCGATCGCCATCTATGTCTAAGTGATTTCATTGCTTCAAAGGAAAGTGGCCGCGTTGATGTGGTGCCATTCCAACTGGTCACCATGGGAAACAAAGTTTCGACTGCCGCTTCGGCTTTATATGCGGGCAATGAGTATCGTGACTATTTAGAACTACACGGATTATCGGTGCAACTAACCGAAGCCCTGGCTGAATTTTGGCACGCACGTATAAGAGAAGAACTTGGTTTCGCAGCCGAAGAACCTAAAGATATCAATGGATATTTCAAATTGGATTATCGCGGTGCAAGATATTCATTTGGCTATCCGGCTTGTCCCAACCTCGAAGACAGAATCAAACTGGTTGAACTTCTGAAACCAGAATCGATTAGTGTTTTACTTTCCGAAGAATTGCAACTTCACCCAGAGCAATCCACCGACGCCATGGTGTTCCATCATCCAGAAGCAAAGTATTTTTCGGTTTAGGAAAAAGATGCTGGTTGCCGATAGATTTGCAAAACTTGCCCGAGATAGGGCAGTGGCGCGTGAAATTCAGGTCATGGATACTGTGACCCGATATTGGGAGTATCCGGCAACAAACGCCGATTCGCCAACGCTTATTTTGATTCACGGATACCGTGGCAATCATCACGGTCTCGAAGCAATCGCTGGAGCTCTTCCAGAATTTAACATCATCATTCCCGATTTACCAGGTTTCGGAAAATCAACACCATTCGGAAATGCACATTCAATCGAAAACTATTCCTGGTGGCTTGGTGAATTCATCGATCGACTTGGATTGCCAGCAAAACCGCACCTACTTGGACACAGTTTCGGCAGCATCGTAGTTTCACACCATGTTGCTCACTCAGATGATGTTTCGTCGCTGATTCTGGAAAATCCTGTTTCGGCACCGGCTCTCAAAGGACCAAATGCAGTTGTAACTAAAATAGCCCAGGCATTTTTTCATTTTGCTGGTCGACTTCCCCTTGAACCAGGAGAAAAGCTACTTAAAAGTTGGCCAATGGTTCGAGGCATGAGCATTCTGATGACTAAATCGCTAAACCGAAAAATGCGGTCATGGGTGCACGCACAGCACGATGCAAACTTCAATGATTTCGCCAATCGCCGGGTTGCCATCGAGGGTTATCAAGCATCTATTTCTCGCAATGTCGGGGAATTCGCTCCTGAATTCAAGGTTCCGGTGTTGGTAATCGCTGGCACTAGAGACGACATCACCTCGCTGAAGCAACAAAAGACTATGTTCGATTTGATTCGAGTGGAAAAACAACTAGTGGTTCTGCCAAAGGTGGGCCACCTGACTCACTATGAATGTCCCGACCTAGTGGCGGCGGCAATTAGCGCTCATATCAAAAAGCTAGAAAGCGCAATTTGATGTCAATATTTTTCGATTGCCGCTACATACGCGTCGATCACCATGACGGAATCAGCAGATTCTCAGCCGGTCTTTTTGCGGAACTTCAAAAACGCATGGATGTCACCGCAATCATCTCAGATCACCGTCAATTGGATAAATTGCCCAAAGGTTCTAAATTCGTAAAACTAAATGACCCGACGAGTTTGCTCGAGCCGCTGCTAGCCCTCAAATTAAATCGATTAGGCGCCACCAAAGTGTTTTCGCCAATGCAAACCATGGGAACCTTTGGACGAAAATTCAAATTGATTCTGACTTTGCACGACTTGATTTATTACCGCCACCCAGCGCCACCGCCAGCATTCAATCTTTTTATTCGCATTTTGTGGCGTATTTTTCATTTGACCTACATTCCGCAACGTCTGCTTTTGAATCGCGCCGACCGCATTGTCACAGTTTCCGAAACAACAAAGTCTTTGATGATTCGACACCGGCTGACGAAAAAGCCGATCGACGTGATTCACAATGCCGCCGATCCAAGTGAAGTGCATCTGCCGCAAGCTCCACAATCACGAAAACTGGTTTACATGGGCAGTTTCATGAACTACAAAGACGTTGAATTACTTATCGTCGGTATGCAAGAACTGCCAAATTATGAGCTTCGTCTTCTAAGCAGAATCTCACAAGAGCGCCGAAGCGAACTCGAAAAACTAACATCCAGCTCTTTAGACCGAGTTATTTTCGTAAATGGAGTTTCAGACGATGAATACCAACAGGAACTTCTCGAAGCATTTTGTTTAGTGCACGCGTCGAAAGACGAAGGTTTCGGGATTCCACTTGTTGAAGCAATGGTGCGGGGATTGCCCATTGTTATCTCTGACATTGAAATCTTCAAAGAGATTGGTGGGGAAGCGGCAACTTTTTTTGCTGCTGGCGACGTAGCCGGATTTGTAGCGGCAGTGAAAAGTCTTGAAGATCCCCAAACTTGGACAAACAAATCAATCCAGGCTCAGAAAAGAGCCTTGGAATTTAGTTGGGAAAAGTCTTCTATCGACCTTATGGGCCTGCTGACCAATCTCTAGTGATGCAAATCCAAATGAAGGGTTCGCGGCTCGTAAAGTTCAACAATCCAATGGTTGCCGGTGTGAACGAGAACGTTCAGACTTGCGTTACCTAACCTTTCGCCCTCTCGCGGCAATTGACCCGCGCTAGTAATTTTTAGTAATTTACGAATTAACGCACCGTGCGAAATCGCCAATATTCTTTTACCCCTGAAATCACGCAGCATGCCCTCGAGTAATAATCTGGCACGCGCCTCAAGTTCCATAAGTGTCTCTGCGCCAGGCACCGCATTTGAGTCCGTGTACTTGGATTTCCAGTCTTCATAACTGAGACCCTCGGCTTCGCCAAATGAGCGCTCCAGAAGCAAAGGTTCGATTTTGATAGGACCGAAATTATTTTCTTTGGATACTATTTCTGCAGTTGCAACAGCTCGGCTTAATGGTGATGAAACTATTAGGTCCCACTCGTTGGAGTCGATTGCCCTGGCCGCGTCTCTGGCTTGTCCGATTCCAGTTTCGTTGAGTGGAATGTCGGTAACGCCTTGCAATTTGAAGTCAATGTTCCAGTCAGTTTGGCCGTGTCGCAGTAATCCAAGTACAGTTTCGGACACGTTGCCTCCTATGAAGTCATCTATCCAATTATGAATTAAATTAAAAAAACCTCGGTCATTAAGACCGAGGTTTCGTGTCCGAAAGGGGACTTGAACCCCTACCCTCGTAAGAGGACTAACACCTCAAGCTAGCGCGTCTGCCATTCCGCCACCCGGACAGGTACAGATTTTTAATGTTACCTCAAAACTTCTAAAGCCGCCGAGGTACTAGCCTGACGAGACCTTTCGGGGTAGTTTAGGGCTATGGCTCAAGACGCTCGACTCGCACTAAGACAATTCATTTCTGCGCTAGAAAGACACTTTGAAGCGGTCGCGACTCGTCGCAACTCAGACGACCCTGCAGTCGAACAGGCTTACTATCAGCTTGAAGATGCATTTTTGGGCTACGAAGAGGCTTTGGGCGAGAACTTTGAAGAGTATCTTCCTATTGCACTGGCTGAAGAAGAAGACAACTAGTGAATTTATTTGATGCCCTTATTTTGGGCATTGTCCAAGGCCTCACTGAGTTTTTACCGATTTCTTCAAGCGCTCACGTGCAAATTGCACAAAGCGTTTTAGGTCTGGGGTCAATGCCAAAGCCGCAGCTCACTGCGTTTATTGCAACGATTCAACTCGGCACAGAATTGGCAGTTTTGCTTTATTTTTGGCGCGATATTTTGAACATTGCCCAAGCGTGGCTCAAATCTTTTGGGCAACCATGGGCAAAAGCGAATTCCGAAGCAAAACTTGGTTGGCTTATCATTATCGGCTCCCTCCCGATCGTTCTGCTGGGTTTGATTTTCAAAGTACAAATTGAAACAACCCTTCGAAACCTTTGGGTAATTGCTTTTGCGCTAATTGTTTTTGGCCTAGTACTCGCAATTAGCGACCGTGTGGGGTCTAAACAAAAGGGACTTAGTGCCATGACTGCAAAAGACGGAATCATTTTTGGTTTTGGCCAAGCGCTCGCGCTTATTCCAGGCGTATCGCGATCCGGCGGAACGATTTCAACCGGTCTTCTGCTCGGCTTTTCCAGGCAGGCCGCAGCTCGATACTCATTCCTGCTTGCGATTCCCGCCGTTTTTGCGAGTGGTCTTTATCAATTTGCCGGGTCTTATAAAGATTTGTCTTCCGACATGCTTGCCGCCACAGCCGTATCGACGGTCGTCGCCTTCGGTGTTGGTTTTTCAGTTATCGTCGCGTTGCTTAGATATTTGAACCGCGGCTCATTTATGCCATTTGTTATTTGGCGCATAGCGGTAGGGATCGGACTAATCGTTGCACTTTCAACCGGGGCAATAGCCCCTTAGTTATTCAGCTTTTTTGTCACCTTCGTCGGCCGCGCGCAAAAATTTTTCAAACTCCATGGCCAATGCGTCACCAGAAGCTGCCTCTGAGTCGTATGTGTCTTTTGCCTTTTCTAGCTGCTCGATGTAGCCAGCCATTTCCTCATCATTTTCTGCCACTTCATCTATGCCGCGTTCCCAGGCAAATGCCTCTTCAGCGAGGGTCTTGTGGTCAAATTCAACGCCCAGGAGGCGCTCGGTCTCTTGCAGCAAAG
>JBJTNR010000090.1:0-4980 GCA_046074145.1 Rhodoluna sp. | reverse complement strand
GATGCACGACGAAGTGATGTCTCAACTAGTTCGTCGATGTTTTCGTTTTTGCGCCCGGAAAGCTTTAGACCGCTGATTACGTTTTCACGAATCGACATTGTTGGAAACGGGTTTGGCTTTTGGAAAACCATGCCGATCTTGATGCGAACATCCACGGCGTTCATCGATGACGCGTAAATATCTTCACCGTCAAGCAAAACAGAACCCGCCAAACCGGCACCAGGAATCAGTTCGTGCATACGGTTTAGGGTTCGAATGAATGTTGACTTACCGCAACCAGAAGGACCAATAAGTGCGGTCACCTGGTTTGCCGGAAACAGCAAGTTGACATCTTTTAAGACTTGGCGATCTCCAAACCAAACACTGATGTCCTGCGCGCTCAAGCTTGATGCGGCGTTTGTAGACTTAGCCATTACTTAGCCTTCTTTCGATTTTTGCGACTGACGATACGAGCGGTGCCAAACAAAATTCCAACCAGAATTAGCAGCACAAGTGCTCCACCCCAGGCGCGAGCCTGAGAGGTGACATAGGTTGATCCGAGGAATCCATAAACATAGGTAGGCAGGGTTGCGATACCGCCAGCAAATGGATTCAGGTTTGTTCCATTGTTTGCGTTGATGGTCAAAATTAGTGGTGCGGTTTCACCGACAACACGGGCTAGCCCAAGTAGCAACGCGGTAATAATTCCGCTCTTGGCAGCCGGCAAGATAACTTGGAAAAACGCACGGTAATTTGGTGCGCCAAGAGCCAACGCGGCTAGTCGCAAATCGCTTGGCACTAGTCGAAGTGATTCTTCTGCCACTCGAGCAACGGTTGGCAACATCAACGGGAATAGCGCAAGCGCACCGGTAAGTCCCGAACGCTCTAGGCCAACGAAACCCATGAACGCCAAAATAAACAAACCAGAAACCACCGAAGGTAAACCACTCAGTGCCTGAGTCACGGTTCTCACCAGTGACTTGTGTTTTGCTTCGGACTGGGTGAGATAAACAGCCATTGCGATTCCGAGTGGCACCGCAGCAATTGTGGTTAGCAACACAATCAAAAGGGTTCCAACGATTGCGTGTCCGACTCCACCATATTCGAGTGATGTGGTGTTGCTGATGTAAACGTTGTTCTGACTAATAAATTGCGGGGTTATCGCCTGTGCGCCCTGGAAAATAATCGAAACTAAAACCGAAAGTAGCAAAACGACCACTGTGGTCGAAAAGAAAATTGCCAGAAATATCAAAATTGCATCTTTAAGCCCGCGCTTGCCTGACATTGTGAAACCAACAATCGCAGCAGAAATAAGTTGCAGCGGCAAAAACAAAACTACGAGCACAATTGAGAAATCAAGACCAGCAAGAATTCCGATTAATGCAGAAACTACCGGCGGGATTATGCCGCCGATGATGATTGGCATATTGTCGGTGACCTTGCGTTGCGCCCAAGGTTGGCGATTTTGTGATTCGCTCATCGCTTGCTCCCGGGTGCTCGACTAACAATGAATCCAGCGATGCTGTTGATGATAAGTGTGAAAATGAAGATCACTAAACCGGCCGCCATAAGGCCAGCGAATTCAGTTTCGGTAGCCTCACCGAATCGAGACAAAATCCACGAGGCAACGGCGCCGCCGCGAGCTTCTAGTATCTGCACCCAGTTGATTTCGAATGACAATTGCAAAACATAAAGAATCGCAACAGTTTCACCAATCGCACGTCCGAGGCCAAGCAAAATTCCACCCAAAATTCCACTGGCCGAGGTTGGCAAAATAACGCGACTGAACACCGAGAAACGACTGCCGCCAAGGGCAAGAGCGCCATTGATTAATCCAGAGTCCATCTGGCTAAAAATTTCTCGCGTCACCGAAGTGATGATTGGCACCACCATGATCGCAACAATCCACCCGGCAATAAATGGTGAATCGATATAGGTTGGTTCTTCATCAGAGATTGCGAAAATTGGAATCCATCCGAGTGACTGATTCAGTATTTTCGCCCAGTGGGCTGCAACCGGCGCGAATGAAAACAAGCCCCAGAGGCCGATAACTACCGAAGGAAGTGCGGCGAGTAGGTCGATTAGCGTGGTTGCAACTTTTGCCAAACCGGATGGAAGCATGAATACGATCACGTACGCGGCTGCGATTGCCATCGGTGTTGCCAGTGAAATTCCAAGAAATGCGACAAGGATCGATCCCCAAAGCATCGGGCCGAGCTGCATTACCGGAGGCGAGGCTTCGGCATCCCACTTGTCGCCAAAAACAAAAAGTGGACCCTGCGCTTGCAGCGCTGGCCACGATTTGATTAAAAGAAAAACCAAAATTAGGGCGACCAAAACGAATGCGAAATTCGAAGCGATAGATGTGGTTCTAAAAAACCACTTGTCCCCTTTGGAAAGAGGCCCGGAAACTAATTTTCTGCGTTCGACAGACGCAACATTTGAGACCTTGGGCATGCCTCTATCTTGGGTTTACTTGGTGAAGAGAACCTTTTGACTTAGTGAACAGAAGGTTAATTACCTAGTAAATATCAGGCAAAAACTACCAAAGATCTCAGTTGGCCGCCGGCTTCGGTGAGCATTGCCACGAGCTGGCCAGCCGAATCGAAGGCGGCTATCGGACTATCTGACTTTGCCTGAATAGCCAGGCGTTTACCATGACGAATATCGATTACCTGCTGATCTGTTAATTCGATGGTTGCAAATTGTGATCGGGCTGCTTCGGCGATGGGCAAAACTGTTGCCTTCTCTAAACCTTTGAGCTGCTGAGCCTGATCTACTGAGTAGATGCCAATGCGAGTTCGACGAAGCGCGGTCAGGTGTCCGCCGATGCCCAGTGCCGACCCCAAGTCTCGTGCTAATGCACGAATGTAAGTTCCCGAAGAACAATCGATTTCGACATCGAGGTCGATGAAATTATCTTCGTGACGAATTGCGCCAACAATTTCAAATTTCGAAATCGTAACCGCTCTGGCGGCAATTTTTACTTCATCACCGCCGCGCACTTTGGCATAGGCGCGTTGACCGTCAACCTTAATTGCGCTCACCGAACTCGGCACCTGCATGATTTCGCCAGTTAGACCTTTGATTGCCGCCGAGATTTCATCATCGTTGACCAAGGCTATTTTCTGCGGGCTAGCAAGTTCGACAAATTCCGATTCTTTATCATCGGTAATCGTGCTTGCGCCGAGTCGAATTGTGGCGACATAGGTTTTGTCTGCACCAATTAGAAATGTAAGCAGCTTGGTTGCCGAATTTACGCCAAGTAACAGCAAGCCGGTTGCCATCGGATCTAGTGTGCCGGCGTGACCAACTTTTTTAGTACCAGCAATTTTTCTAAGTTTGGCGACCACGTCGTGGCTGGTCCAGCCGCTGGGCTTGTCAATCAAAACCAAACCCGATGACATTTAGTCTTCGTCCTCTTGGTCGTACTTTCTAGGTTCTTTGTATGGGTTTTCTTCGCCCGCCCATTTTGCCTCGGCAGCTAGGCGATGAACCTCTTCATCTCGGGCACGTGCCTCGGCAAGCAAGTCGTTCATGTGAGCGGCAGTTTCTGGAATTTCATCTGGCACAAATTCGAGGGTCGGGGTCAATCGAATCGACAGGTTGTGGCCCACTTCGCGACGAATGATTCCGCGGTTCTTTTCGATAATCTCGGCGCTGCGTTTTTTATCTTCGTCGCTACCGTAAACAGTGAAGTAAATAGTGGCGTGTTGCAGGTCAGGCGTTACTTTGACGTCGGTAATGGTGACGAAGCCCAAATCTGGGTCTTTAACCGCGCGCTCAAGCGCCTCGGCTACAAGAACCTTAATTCTTTCCGCAAGTTTTCTTGAGCGGGCTACGTCAACCATTGCCTAATCCTGTTTCTAGAAATTAAACGCGTGGCTTCTCGCGCATTTCGAAAGTCTCGATGATGTCTTCGAGTTCGAGATCGTTGAAGTCCGAAAGTCCAATACCACATTCGAAGTCTGTCTTGACTTCGGTGGCGTCATCCTTGAAACGCTTTAGCGATTCGATCTTTAGGTTGTCGGCAATAACCTTGCCGTCGCGCAAGACACGAGCCGAAGAGTTTCGCTTGATCGAGCCCGAGCGAACGATCGAACCGGCAATGGTTCCAACCTTCGAGGACTTGAACAGTTCTCGAACTTCTGCGGTACCAAGTTGGTGTTCTTCGTATTCAGGCTTAAGCATTCCCTTAAGCGCCTTTTCGATGTCGTCCAGCGCAGCATAAATAACCGAGTACTGACGGATGTCGACGCCTTCACGATCGGCACGTTCTTTCGCCTTGTTGTCAGGCTTAACGTTGAATCCGATGATGATTGCGTTGTCGACGGTTGCGAGGTTAACGTCAGACTCGGTAATCGCACCAACACCTCGGTGAATAATTCGCAATTGAACCGAATCATCGACTTCAATCTTGAGCAATGAGTCTTCAAGTGCTTCAACCGCACCGGATACGTCACCCTTGATGACCAAGTTGAGAGCTTCGACCTTGCCGTCTTCGAGAGCCTTGGTGAAGTCTTCGAGGCTAACTCGCTTGCGAGTCTTGGCAAGCAAAGCGTTGCGATCGGCGGCTTCGCGCTTCTCGGCAATCTGTCGTGCTTGACGCTCATCGTCAGTAACCACAAAGGTGTCACCGGCTCGAGGAACTGACTGCAAACCAAGCACCTGAACCGGGCGACTTGGTTCGGCGGCTTCAACAGCGTGTCCGTTTTCATCGAACATCGCACGAACACGACCGTGGGCCGAACCGGCAACGATTGAATCACCGACGCGCAAAGTACCCGCCTGAATCAAAACGGTTGCTACCGATCCGCGACCCTTATCCAGGTTCGCTTCGATGGCAACACCGCGGGCGTCTTTGTGCGGGTTAGCGCGCATATCTAGTGCAGCATCGGCAGTAAGCAGAACGGCATCTAGCAATTCTGGAATTCCCTTGCCGGTGAGAGCAGAAACGTCGACAAACATTACGTCGCCTCCGTACTCTTCGGCAACCAGGTT
>JBJTNR010000089.1:0-5511 GCA_046074145.1 Rhodoluna sp. | reverse complement strand
GACATAACGGACAGGCCCAGTCTTAGTTTGAGTCCCTCGTAGCCCTAAGGCGTGACTACGGAGCAAGATTTCTAAATGACGCTAGGTTCCGAAACGAAATCAAATTCGGGCTAACGGACTTCGAGGCTAGCTTAAGCAGCTAGGGCAAAGTCGGTGCGTGATGATTTAGCACCTATATTTTGCAGCGGACATTAACGAGTTGACGCTACATTCTCGACCCGCTTCTTTCAGGCACAATTGCACTGTCGAAACCGATCATCCCCATATTTAGTTACCACCACTCAAAAAACCGCAGCCTAAACGTCTGGGCTGGGCTTTTTGAGTTCTGTCTAATTTTATGCTCTCGCCACGACAAAGGCTAGGGCCGAGTCTGAAAACTAACTGTGAATTAAGCTAGCTGTTTGCGCATCAGAACGAAATCTTCGCCATGCTCCCGAAGCTTTTCGAACCCGCGTTCTTCGTACATTTTTACTGAACCGCGGAACCCCTTGTCTGACATTTCGCCAGATCTCTTTGGGCTGGCATCTACCGCTTCGAATCCGCGATCGGATAAATCCTTGATTACTAGATCGACAAGTTTTCCGGCTACACCTTGGTTTCTAAAATCTGGGTCGATGCTAAGGCAAACAATAGAAGCCAGCTTTTCGTCAGATTCCGCAACCTCTGGATAAAGCTTCGAAGAACCGGCGGCACACCAGCCGAGAACTTTCTCCCCTGCATAAATGAGATAGCCATCCATTGCACCTGTTGCCACTCGATCACAAGCACGCTGCCTGGCGGCGCCAGGCGCCCAAGCTTCCTCGCCATTATCGTCAGGTGAGTTCAGGTAAGCCTGGCAATAGCAACCCGCCCAATCTTCGTCGTTTAGAAATGCCCGGTGATCGAAGTAATTCAAAAAATCATGTAGCGAGTCGACCGAGATTCTTTCGATTCGAAGATTTTCTACCATTCCTTACCCTTAGTCGACATGGCACGATCGGCTTCACGTTTGTCCTGCTGCTCTTTGAGGGTTTGACGCTTGTCGTACTCGCGTTTACCTTTTGCCAAAGCGATTTCAACTTTGGCCCTGCCATCTTTGAAATAAATCGAAAGTGGCACGAGTGTATATCCGGACTCTTTTAATTTTCCGGTTAGCTTATAGATTTCCTCGCCGTGCAAAAGAAGTTTGCGTCGACGACGGGAAGGGGCGTTGTTCCAGGTCGCCTGTGTGTATTCCGGAATGTGGACATTTTCAAGCCAAGCTTCGCCGTTTTCGATGCTCGCGTAACCGTCAACCAGCGATGCGCGACCAGCGCGAAGTGATTTAACTTCTGGCCCGCTTAGAACCATGCCGGCTTCGTAGGTATCGATAATTAGGTAGTCGTGACGAGCCTTGCGGTTACTAGCCACAACTTTCTCACCACGTTCTCTAGGCATAAGGCTTCTATATTCGCCTATATGCGAAGGTATCGGCGAATCGCTAGACCTGACGCTAGTGCTGCCAACAAAATGCCAGCACCGATCAACAGAGGAAGAACAAGCAAGCCGTCGCCTAACCCCACAAAGCTAGTAAATGGAAGTCGCGTAGCTAAATATCCCTGCACAAAAAATTGAACTATGCCCAGAACCGCAAGTCCAGCTAAAACTGAACCTATCGTCGCTGCAACCACTCCCTCGAGAATAAACGGCAGTTGAATATAAAAATTGCTAGCTCCGACCAGTCGCATGATTCCCAGCTCGCGTCTGCGACTAAAAGCCGAGAGACGAATCGTCGTAGAAATCAGCAACGCAGCCGAGAAGAGCATCAGAGTTGCAATGCCGATGGCAGCAAGCGAAGCAGCATTCAAAATGCTAAATATTTGATCCAGGTAAGTTCTTTGATCGCGCACTTCTTCAACACCAGCCACTCCGGTGAAACTTTCGGTGATGATTTGGCTCTGCTTGGCGTCTTTTAGCTTGACCCAATAGGTCTCGTTTAGTTGCTGCGGCGTGACGTACTTTGCAACAGCATTCCCTTCGAATTGCTTTTGGAAAGTCTTGTATGCCTGGTCATGATCTTCGAAGTAATACTTATCGATGTAGGTGCTCAGGGTTTTCGAATCGAGCTTTTCTTTCACGGCAGCTTTCAGGTCCGCCGAAGCCTCGCCCTGCGGGCAAGCATCGGAAGCCGAAACATTGCTGCAAATATAAATTGCAACCTGAGCGCGGTCGTACCAGTAATTTTTCATTTGCCCGATTTGCATTTGTAGCAAAGAGGCTGTGCCAACGAAAGTTAACGAAATAAAGGTAACCAGAACAACCGAAATAACCATCGATAAGTTGCGACGAAAACCCTGGGCAACTTCGCTGAATACGAACTTCATTAGTAGGTACCGCCGGCCTGGTCTCGAACAATTGCACCGTCTTTTAGCTCGACCACTCGTTTGCGCAGGCGATCCACGATGCCGCGATCGTGGGTGGCCATGATCACTGTCGTGCCAGCCAAATTAATTCGCTCTATGAGCGCCATGATATCTTCGCTGGTGTTTGGGTCTAAGTTTCCGGTTGGTTCATCGGCAAGCAATAGTGCTGGCTTATTTACGATTGCTCGAGCAAGGGCTACGCGCTGTTGCTCACCACCGGAAAGTTCACTCGGAAGTCGGTCGGCTTTGCCATCAAGCCCAACCAGGCGCAGAACATCAGGAACTGCTTCTTGGATAAAGCCCTGAGACTTTCCGATTACTTCGAGACTGAAAGCCACATTTTGAGAAACAGTTTTGTTTGGCAAAAGTCTAAAGTCTTGAAAAACTACGCCGAGCTTGCGTCGGAAAAATGGAATTCTTCTACTTGGAATTCCCACTAAATTCTCGCCAAGCACATTAACTGTGCCCCTAGTTGGAACATCTTCGCGAAGCATCAGCCTCATCAATGACGATTTGCCCGAACCGGAGGCTCCGACCAAAAACACAAAGTCACCTTTTTCGACTTCAAGCGAAACGTCGTTTAATGCCGGACGCGCCGAACCTTTGTATTGTTTGGTGACATGCGAAATGCTAATCATGATGCTCCAAGCCTAAATTGCAGCTTGGCAACTGAGGCTTAGGCGCTGGCTTGTGTCTGCTTGCGCCAACGAATGCCGGCGGCAATAAAGCCATCTAGGTCGCCGTCAAAAACCGCGGATGGGTTGTTGACCTCGAAATTAGTTCGCAAGTCTTTGACCATTTGATAAGGAGCGAGCACATAAGAACGCATTTGTTCTCCCCAGCTCGCTTTAACATCACCGGCAATTTGCTTTTTCTTCGCTTCTTCTTCGCGACGACGAATTTCTAGCAATCGCGATTGCAGAACTCTAAGTGCGGCAGCTTTGTTTTGAATCTGACTTTTTTCATTCTGGCAACTCACCACAATGCCGCTAGGTAAGTGAGTGATTCTAACGGCAGAGTCAGTAGTGTTTACCGACTGGCCGCCTGGGCCCGAAGATCTGAACACGTCGACCCTAATTTCCGAATCGGGAATGTCGATTGCTTCGGTTTGCTCGACTAGTGGCACGACCTCGACTGCGGCAAATGATGTTTGGCGTTTGCCAGCCGCGTTGAATGGACTCATTCGCACTAGGCGATGCGTTCCAGCCTCTACGGAGAGAGTTCCAAAGGCAAACGGTGCGTCAATTTCGAATGTCGCAGATTTAATTCCGGCGCCTTCTGCGTAAGAAGTATCGAGAACCTTCACTGGGTACTTATGTTGCTCGGCGAAGCGCAAATACATTCGCATAAGCATTTCGGCAAAATCGGTTGCGTCGTCTCCCCCGGCGCCCGAGCGAATTGTCACCACCGCAGAACGAGAATCGTATTCGCCGTTTAAAAGTGTTTGAACTTCTAATTCGGCAATTGTTGACTGCAGGGATGAGAGTTCGGCCTTAGCCTCGGTTTGGGATTTTGAATCGTTTTCGGCATTCGCCATTTCGATTAGAACTTCTAGATCGTCCAATCGACTCTGCACAGCTTCGACCTTGGTGATCATCGCCTGTTTTTGCGAAAGTTGGCTGGTTACCGATTGAGCGTGGACCGGTTCATCCCACAGATTAGGCGCGGCTGCCTGCAACTTTAGGGCTTCGACTTCGCTGGATAATTTTTTGATGTCGACAACCTGCTGAATATCCGAAAACGTCGAACGTAGTTCGCGAATCTCTTGGGATAGGTCTAGGTCTGCCATGTCTAAACCAGTTTAGGTGAGCACCATAATTGAAGGGTGAGTTCAAAAAAATCTGGCTTCAAAGTGCGAGAACTCATTTTTCCGGTATACCTTCCGGCTGCATTGTTTTCAATCAGCGAGGGCGGGTTGATGCCAATTATTCCGGCTAGCGCCGAGCGACTTGGTGCCGACCTGCCAACTGCGGCTTTTGTGACTGGCTTGTTGATGTTTGGAACAGTTTTTGCAGACTTGCCAGCAGCAAAATTAGTAAATCGGCTTGGCGAACGACGATCGATGATTGCTGCTTCGATTTTTGGGGCAATCGGGCTTGCGATTTCATTCTTGGCGACAAATCTATTTGTGTTGAGCGCCGGACTCTTTGTAGTTGGGGCCGCGGCTGCCGTGTTTGGATTAGCGCGACACGCATACGTGACCGAAACTGTTCCATTCGAATTCCGCGCACGCGCCCTTTCCCTTCTTGGTGGCATGTTCCGACTTGGAATGTTTGTTGGCCCCTTAATCGGCGCCGGGCTTTACGCGCTGGGTGGAATTGTTGCCGTTTATGTGATGTCAATTTCATTCGCCCTCGCGGCCGGCGTTTTCTTGTTATTCACCAATCCTGAAAAAATGCCCGACACCGAATTGCACACCGGCGCCATTTGGACGGTTGCAAAAAAGAATCGCAAGGAACTAGCAACGCTTGGAGTCGCCGCAGCAATTTTGGCGCTGGCTCGCACCGTGCGAAATATTGGGCTACCGCTTTGGGCGCTACACATTGGACTAGACGCGGGTCAGGCTTCCCTTTTTATTGGAATCGCAGGAGCTCTCGACTTCGCGCTCTTTTATGTTGGCGGTAAGGCAATCGATAAAAGAGGTAGAAAATTTGCAGCCGTGCCAACTTATGTGGCCACCGGAATCGGACTCGCAATTTTGGCATTCACCTTTGACGGTTCGACTTTTATTTTGGCCGCATTGTTCTTATCCGTGGCAAACGCAATGGGTTCAGGTTTGATCATGGTGATAGGTGCCGACCTTGCCCCAGACAGAACGCGAAACCAATTCCTCGCCGCATATCGGCTCATGCTCGATGGCGGAATTGCAGTCGCCGCACCTTCGCTCTCGATATTGACGTTGTTCTTCGGTCTCGGCACAGGCATAATTGCACTCGGTGGTGTTTCGGTTTTTGGTGGCTACTTAATGGCGAGATACCTACCTAAGTTCGGCATCAAGTAATTACCCAGATCTAGCTTCGGCATGCGTGCAAAGAATTTGTTCTGCTGGAACAAAAACTGTTGGAATTGGTGCGTGCCATTTTCCGCAGGCAATAATTTGACGGGTAATGCCGTCGCTTAGTTGAATCAC
>JBJTNR010000088.1:0-13702 GCA_046074145.1 Rhodoluna sp. | reverse complement strand
GGAATGGCACCGAGCGAAATGGAAAGATTAATGTTGCTGGCTTCTGGAATTTCCGAGCCATCAGATCCCAAGTAGTCGAATACCTGACCAATCGGCGCCTGGTTGAAATAGGAATTTACTTCGCCGAGCGTGAACCCACCTTTAAGAATTTCGGCTGTTGCGGTTGCTAAATCTTTGCCCAGCAGATTTGGTGGGGAAACTAGCTTTGCACCGGTCGAAACATAAATCGTGATGGTGCCACCGAAGAACCAACTTCCGCCCGACGGGTTGGTTCGAGTTACCAAGCCTTTGGTTACGGTCGCCGAGCTCTCATCGGCCACAAGAATATTTGCATTTAACGCAGCCAACGCTGATTGCGCTTCAGATAAAGTACGACTCGTCAGATTGGGAATTGCCGAAAATCCACCAGGCCCGGCACCAAACCACCAGCCGGCGCCACTGCCCAGCAGGACAACAAGGATGGTTGAAATCACCAGCTTGAGTCCGCGTTTGCGTTTACCCATTTTTTCGAGTGCTGAATCTTCCGAACGCGCAAAATCAAAATCATCCAAAACCTGTGTGCCATCCAGCAAAGATTCCGCCGATAGCACGGTGGTTGCATTTTGATCAAAAAATTCCGCTTGGTTCATTTGCGCTGTTCGGTCAATCCGCGCGGTCGCATCCAGGTCAATTTTTTGAGTTGCAAAAACCGAGGTCTTGGCTAAATTCGCCGAATTCCTGCCGGCTTTTAGATCGGCGCGAGCGCGTTGGACGACTGCTAAAAGTTCGGCAGCGTCGGCTGGTCGATGCGACGCTTCGCGAGCGGTTGCCCACAGCACTAGTTCATCTAGTAGCGGGGGAACTGCCGGGTTGAATTTTGATGGCGCCGGAACATTTTCATTTGCGTGTTGGTACGCAATCTGAACTGCCTGCTCACCAACAAACGGTTGGCGACCGGTAAGCATCTCAAACAAAATAATTCCGGCGGCATAGACATCACTTCTAGCGTCTGCAACGCCGCGCAGCACGAGCTCGGGAGACAGGTAAGCCACCGTACCTACAAGCGAACCGGTCGAAGTGTGATTGTTGATCGCTCTAGCTAAACCAAAGTCACCGAGCTTGATGCGTCCATCATCGGCTAAGAAAATATTCTCTGGCTTCAAGTCCCGATGCAAAATACCAGCGCGATGCGCGGCGGCAAGCCCAGAAACAACCGGTTCAAAAAGTTCGAGTGCTCGTTTTGCATCGAGCGCCCCGAAATCCTTAAGTGCATCACGCAGAGTTATACCTGAGATGTATTCCATTGCCAAAAATGCAATGTCGCCATCTTCGCCCTGATCAAAAACGTTAACCAAGTTCGGATTAGATAGTTTCGCGGCAATCTTTGCTTCGCGAATGAATTTTTCACGAAATGTTACATCGCCAGCCAGATGCGGATGAATAATTTTTAGAGCGACATCTCGCTCGAGCCTCAAGTCATGCGCCAGGTAGACCGTGGCCATTCCTCCTTTGGCCACCACGCTTTCGATGCGATACCTGCCGCCAACCACCTGGCCGATGGAATTAGTCATTTACGACTGCGCCGTTCAATTCGTCAAGCCAAACCCAGGCTGAAGCTTCCCATTTGGCATATGCATTTGGATAAGCCGAAATCTGCACGGATTGTGCAGCTTGCGTAAGAGTCATGTCACTCCAGGCGCGAATGTCCAGTAGCCCGCGGGCTGCACCAAAGGTAGGGCTGCTCGGACCACCATAAAAAGCGCGGGCGGCATATTCGGTGTTCATGATTTGTTCAGCGGAACCCCAATGCGCACTCGGTCTTTGTTGGAATAACCCAACCGAGTCACGGTCACCGTAGCTCAGGTTTTTTAGACCTGACTCTTGCATAGAAGTGGCCAGTGCGATCACAATTCCGTAATCAGAGACTCCAAGCGAACGACCGATATCAAAAATAACTTGAGCGTTCGATTTCATCTCGGCAGTTAACTTCGTGATGTCTGGACAGAATTGAATTTCATGCACACCTGGAATTATTAATTTTTGACCAATAAATATGGTCGAAGTCCAGGTGAGCGAATTTTGATTCAACACCGATTGCGTCGAGACACCGTAAACCGCAGCTATTTTGCTCACCGATTCACCGGCTTTTACCGTGTGGTATCCGTGAATTTGGCAAACCGAAGAAGGCCTATGAGGGTCGCTGCTGATTGCGCCAGCATTCACCGAGTTACTTGGGGTTTTGACACCGGCAGCCAATCCGGATTCTGGAGCGGCAGGGGCGGAGTTCTGCGCGTTCGGCTTGAGGTTTAATTTTTGACCGCTGTAAATCAAAGATGATTCAGACAATGAGTTGGCAGCTAAAAGGTCGTTAAGTTTGATTCCGTATTTTTTTGCCACCGACGCCAAAGTTTCGCCCAATTCGACTACGTGAAAACTTGGAATCTGCTTTTTGGGAGCCTGTTTTACGACGTTTCCGATTATTAGTTTTTGACCTGGAAAAATCAACGCGTTGGTAGAAAGCTTGTTCATCGCCAGAATAGTGCGAACCGGAATCGAATACTTTTTTGCGATCGAATTTACGGTGTCACCCGCTCGTACGGTATGCAGGGTTGACACATTTGCCGCCGAAACACTTGAGTCAACAACTGCGTGGTCAACCAATTTCAATTTTTGGCCTGGGAAAATAAAGTCATTTGCCTTCAAGCCGTTGAGAGACAGCAGCTGATTTGATGAAAGTTGAAATTTCTTGGCAATCGAAGAAACGGTATCGCCGCTTTTCACTGTGTAAGTCAATTGAGGGGACTTAGCAATCTGAGAACTTGGGCCAGTGGAAGGAGCAGCAGGTCCAGCAACGCTCTTGGTCTGATCCGGTTTATTTGGCTGAGCCGCGGCCGCCGAGTCAACATCAAGCTCAAGCCCCGGGGAAATTATGGCCACCGGAACCGTGATTAGCGCCAAGCCAAGCTTTTTCTTGTCGCGTTTGTCGTCCACGGTCACAATCATTTCCTTGGGTGTCGGCCAGGAAATATCATCGCACGGCACATCTTTGATACCCGTGAGGTTGCTTGGTGTGGCAATGTTGAGTTTGTGAACGATGTTTTGGACTCAGTTGCCAAGTGGATTAGTGTCCCCGATGCGGCCGAGGCGCTTGGAATCCCACCTGGAAAAGTTCGCCGTCTAATCGAGGAACATCACCTAATCGCACTGAAACGCGATGGAGTGATTCAAATTCCGGCAGAAATTATTGTCGAAGGCGAAGCTTTACCGTCGCTTCCTGGAACGATTATCGTGCTGTTGGATGCGGGTCTTGATTACGATTCTGCCTTTCGATGGCTATACACA
This sequence comes from Rhodoluna sp., assembly GCA_046074145.1. Taxonomy (GTDB): domain Bacteria; phylum Actinomycetota; class Actinomycetes; order Actinomycetales; family Microbacteriaceae; genus Rhodoluna. The sequence goes on along the minus strand of JBJTNR010000088.1, from coordinate 10,381 downwards.
TTTGACGAAAGCCTGCCGGGTACCCCGATGGAATTTCTATTAAAGGGACACAAGTCTGCGGTGCGCAGATTGGCAATGATGCTGGCGCTTTAGGCGTCTCTTTCAATTACGCGCATGGCTAGCTCGCGAAGTTCTTGCTTTGCACGCTCATCGAATTGCAAGGCATCCAAGGCATTCAAACTTTCATCGGCAAGTTCTTGAATCATTCGTTCTGCTTTGGCGAGAGCGCCTGATCCGACAATAGTTTGCTGCAAGAAAGTAACTTGCTCATTGTTTAGTGTGCCGCTGCAAAGTAATTCATCGAAAATGCGACCGACCGAAGTGCTGAGCGTTTCACGCGTTAAGCCAACCAAAACGGTGCGCTTGCCTTCACGCAGATCATCGCCGGCTGGTTTTCCCGTTCTAGCCGGGTCGCCGAAAACTCCAAGGATGTCATCGCGCAATTGAAAAGCCATGCCTAGTGGAATTCCAAACGCAGATAGTCCGCGCATTAGTCCCGCGTCGGCCCCTGCGAACGCTGCACCGATTAGTAGCGGAGCTTCGATGCTGTATTTTGCAGTCTTGTAGAGAATTACTCGATTGGCGCGACCAACTGCCTCGTCAACCGCACGGGTCATGGCAGCGTTTTCCTCGAGCACATCTAGGTATTGCCCGGCCATTACTTCGATGCGCATTTTGCTGAATTCGGCTCGACAGGCTAATTCAATTTCTGAACTTGGTGAATTTTGCAAAGCATTGCCAAAGATTTCGCTGCTCCAACCGAGCATCAAATCACCAACCAGTACCGAGCCCGCGACGCCGAACCTTTCTGGGCTGCCTGCCCAATTGGAATCGCGATGCATCTTTTCAAATTTTCGATGCACCGAAGGAGCTCCGCGTCGGGTGTCGGACTGATCTAAGAGATCATCGTGCACCAGCGCGGCAGCGTGAAAAACCTCAAGTGCTGCACAAATTCCAACGACGGCTTCAGCGGAAAGTTCTCGCTGCTCGTCGCTTTGGCGGGTGTCTGAGCTGACTAACGATCCAACCCAAGACCAGTAAGCGAAAAGAGCGCGAAATCGTTTGCCGCCTTGAAGGAGATCCCTCGTGAAGTCGACCAGTGGCGTCAAGTCGGGAGATATTTGCTCGAAATCTTGCTTTCGACTGACGCAGAAATCATCCAGGTGGTCTTGAATTAGACCCAATAAAACCTTGGATTCGCTCACGGGAATAGCCTAACTGGGCGAAGAAGTTTAGACTTTAAGGAGGAAGGTGGTCGTCATGGGTCTATCCGAGCACGAGCAAAAATTGCTCGAAGAAATGGAACGCGGTCTGTACGCGAGCGACTCTTCTTTGGCGCACAAAATTGGCAAGCCTGGGGCGCTTTCACCAAAGCGCATCGTCGCCGGACTAGCTTTAGCCGTGATTGGACTCTCGCTTTTGATTGTCGCCGTCATGGTTCGCTTCATTGCCTTTGGAGTGGTCGGTTTCCTGCTGATGCTGATCGGTCTAGCCGTCACCGGAGGAGCCGGCATCGGTAAAGCCGCTGGAAAAGCTGGAATCTCAGGCAAGGCTGGACCAGCCGGCAAATCAGGGGATAAATCCAACTATTTTGAAGCCCGCTGGGATCGTCGCACTGGCCAATAGCCGCCTAAACCCTCAGATTCTCCAAAAACCCACCAGAAATGGTGGGTTCTTTGATTTTTCCTCCACTTGCTATATCCCAATAAATTATTGAGAATTAAGACTCGCTGTGACCAAATATTTACCAAATTTGCACATATTGTGGAGCAAAGTGGGGTAAAGTGGAGTTAAGCGCTGGATCGAGGTCGAGAAAGGGGGAACGCGCATGTTGTTAGGTACTCACGCACCGAAGCTCGACGAAAAAGGCCGCGTTATCCTTCCGGCAAAATTCCGCGAAGAACTGCAAGCCGGTCTGGTGATTACTAGGGGACAAGAAAACTGTCTCTACGTATTTAGCTCAGTTGAGTTTGCGAGTGTGCACGAGAAAATTCGTCAAGCACCCGTGACCAGCATTGAGGCCCGCAATTACCTTCGCGTATTTCTATCGGGCGCTTCGGATGAATTACCTGACAAGCAAGGCCGAGTAACAATTCCGGCCAACCTTCGTCAATACGCGGGTCTTCAAAAAGACCTGATTGTAATTGGCGTTGGAGCTCGTGCAGAAATCTGGAACGCTACAGCATGGCACGAGTACCTAGCCAAGCAAGAGACTGCGTTCGCGAATGTAGCGGCGGAGGTGATTCCGGGGCTTATCTAGCTCCCGGAATAAATGTCAAAAGAAATTTCCGCACTTCACGCACCGGTTTTATTAGATCGCGCGATTGAAATTTTAGGCGAGGCCCTAAGTGGTGACCAAGCAGTTCTTGTTGATTGCACTCTCGGGCTCGGCGGCCACAGCGAAGCATTCCTAGAAAAATTTCCAAACCTTCACCTAGTCGGCATTGATCGGGATGAAAAAGCTCTCGCGCTGGCAGGCAAACGCCTTGAACGATTTTCTAGCCGCACCGATTTGGTGCATGCGGTTTACGACGAGATCGAAGAAGTGCTTGAAGAACTCGGCATAGCTGGTGCAAATGCAATTCTTTTGGACCTTGGCGTTTCCTCGATGCAGCTTGATGAGCGCGAACGCGGTTTTGCTTATTCGTACGATGCGCCGCTGGATATGCGAATGGACGCGTCTGGCGGAATCACTGCGGCCAAAATCATCAATGAATATTCGGAAGCCGAACTAACTCGAATTTTTAAGGAGTATGGCGAAGAACGCTACGCCAAGGGAGTGGCTAAAGAAATTGTTGCCGTTCGCAATGCCGCTCCATTCACCTCGAGTAGTCAACTCGCCGCCCTGATTGCGAAGGTAATCCCATTCATTCCTGGCAAGAGTCACGGGCACCCAGCGAAACGAGTTTTTCAGGCATTGCGTATTGAGGTAAATGGCGAACTAGAAGTTCTTGAGCGAACCATGCCAGCTGCAATTCGCTCGCTAGTTGTCGGTGGCCGCATCGTGGTCATGTCTTATCACTCACTCGAAGATCGAATCACAAAGCAGGCATTTGCGGCTGCGGCAACTTCGTCCGCGCCTATCGACCTTCCAATCGAACTTCCTGAACACGCACCGGTAATTCGCCTTTTGGTGAAGGGCGCCGAAAGTGCAAGCGAAGAAGAAATTGCAAGAAATCCAAGAGCAGCATCGGTTCGACTCAGAGCCGCAGAAAAGATTCGGAGTGCGGCATGAGCGCAATACGTATGACCCAACCAAACAGTCGCATGGCGATTGCGCCTTCGCAACGAGCAAGATTACAGCCGGCTACTTGGCGCCAGTCTCGCTCTTCAATGAAAGTTGTTGGAATCATCACTGTGGGCTCCCTAGCTATTGCGATGCTTAACCTGGTTTTGCACATCATGACATCAAGCGCCGTATACGAATTGGCAGATATCCAACACCAAAAGAAAGAACTCGACACCACAGCCCAAATTCTTGGCGAAGAAGTTGATTCTCTTGCTTCGCAGCAGAACCTATCTAACTCGGCAGCGAAGCTGGGCATGATTGCCAACAGCAATCCGGTTTTTATTAGCATCAATCAGCAAAAAGTTTTTGGAAAACCAAAACAGGCCTTGAGCACGAACGACCGTGTTGCGAAAAACTTGATTCCAAATTCTGTCCTTAGCGATGTATCTACAAATGTCACGAACACCGCCAAGGCGGAAAGCACCAATGTCGCTGCCCCAAAAACTGCGGTCAAACCAGTAGTTTCGGATGGTGGCGCCATCCCGGCATCACCTACGCACTAATCGGGCAGGACGACAGATGAGTTATCTGACGCCTGGTGATACCGCCAAGAGATTGCGTTGGGTGGTTGCAATAATTGCAATCTTGGCTTTGATTTTTACAATTCGTTTGGTTGATCTTCAAATAATTCAAGCCAACGAAATCAATAAAGTTTCATTAGCAAATCGAGCGGTTAAAAGAACTATTCCCGCCCTTCGCGGAGAAATTCTTGACGTGAATGGAAAAGTGCTAGCGCGTACAGTTTTCAAATACGACATAAATGCCGCGCCAAGCAAAGTTTTTCCGGTGACTCGCGAAGTCAAAGGTCAAACGCAAACTATTTCGGTGGAGCAGCTCGCTTCTGAGATTGCTGACATTCTAGAAATGTCGCCAGCAGAAGTTTTGACAAAAATTACTGGCACAGGCGAGTACTCACAAATCAAAAAACGCGCTGACGCAAAACAATATCGCCAAGTGCGCGCACTCGGCATTCCGTGGCTCTACTACGACCCAATTCCGGAGCGAATTTATCCAAACGGTGCCGTTGCCGGAAACGTCTTAGGTTTCATTACACAATCCGGACTCATGGAAGGCATCGAACAGGAATACAACAAGTGCCTTGCCGGCCAAGATGGCGAAGAAACTTTTGAAAAAGGTTCTGACGGAATCAAAATCCCTTCAAGTGTTGCAACCACTAAAGAAGCAATTCCGGGAAAAAATATTCGCCTGACTATTGACGCGGATCTGCAATACTTCACTCAACAAGTTTTAGCATCGACGGTTGACTTCATAAACGCCGACTGGGCGAGTGCCGTCATTATTGAATCTAAAACTGGCAGAATCTTGACTGCGGCAGAGGCGCCATCGGTTGACCCAAATGACCCCGGCGCAACAAGCGCCGCAAACCGTCGAGCTCGAGTTTTTCAGTTCAACTTCGAACCCGGTTCGGTAATTAAGACAATTACTGCGGCAACTTTGGTTGACACTGGAATCGGTTCGCCAAATATGCACGTCGTAGCAAATCCTTCTTTTACCATTCCTCACGCCGATGGCTATAAAGTCACCGACAGTCACCCGCATGGCGTCGAGCATTTGACTTTGACCGGTGTTCTTGCGGAATCTTCAAACACCGGAATTTTGGATGCCGGCCAAAAAGTTGATTACCGAACTAGGTATAAGTACCTGGAGAAATTTGGACTTGGAAAACGCACCGCGGTTAATTTTCCAGGTGAAGGTTCTGGAAATCTAAACGCACTCGAAGACTGGGATGGGGTAAAGAAGTACGTATCCATGTTCGGCCAGGGTATTTCGATCACGCCAATTCAATCGGCGATGATGTACCAAGTGTTTGCAAACAATGGTTTGCAGTTAGATGCAAAACTAGTCGACGGTTGCGAATCCGATTTGAAAAATTTCAAAAAGGCTGACGTCTCCGGGGCTCGAGAAGTTATTAAGAATTCAAGTAACGATCAAATGTTGGCGATGTTAGAACGCGTTGTAGAAGATGGACCAATCGGTAAGTACGGAGCAATTCCTGGATATCGAATTGGTGCAAAAACCGGAACGGCGCAGATTACCGACCCCAACACCGGTCACTACATCCCGGGTCGGTTTGCAATTTCTTACTACGGCATCGCCCCGATTGAAGACCCGCAATATGTCGTAGCCGTAACGGCCTACAAAGACCGCAGGTACGGATCTTCGCTAGGTGTTGCGGGCCCATTCAAGCGCATCATGCAACAGGTGCTGCGCACCTATCGCGTGCCGCCTTCGACTACGCCAACTTCCGACCTACCCTTGAAGTGGTAGTCCAAATGAAAGAACAAATTCCTCCGATTCTTCGACCAGAGCACATTCGACCTGTTGCTTTGGAAGATTTTGCCGTCCATTTCGGAATGCCTAGCTCTGGGGCAAAAGTATTACTAACCGGAATCAGCATGAACACCGCCGATCTTCGGCCTGGGGATTTGTTTGTTGCGATGCCGGGAAAGAAAACTCATGGCGCCAATTTTGTCGAAAAGGCAATCGAACTAGGTGCCGTTGCTGTTGTTACCGATGAAGCGGGCAAAAAATTAATTGGCAGCAGCCAAATTCCGATTTTGCTTAAAGAAAATCCGCGAGCCCATCTCGGCGACTTCGCAGCTTTTGTTTATGGAAACCTGCCTGGCAAAATGCCAAAAATGTTTGCCACTACTGGCACAAATGGAAAAACTTCTACTACTTATTTGCTCGATGCAATCCTTCGCCAACTGGGGGAGACTACTGGTTTGACCTCGACCGCTGAAAGGCACATCGCGGGTGAAGTGATTGTTAGTCGGTTGACCACACCAGAGTCTCCGGAAATGCAGGCACTGCTCGCAAGAATGCGTGAAAAAAATGTTTCGGCCATTTCTATCGAAGTTTCTGCTCAGGCACTAAGCCAACTTCGCGTCGATGGAATCAAATTTGATGTCGTCGGCTTTACGAATTTAAGCCACGATCACCTCGATGACTACAAAGACATGGATGAATACTTGCAGGCGAAGTTGCCACTCTTTACCCCGGCTCGAGCTGGTGCCGGCGTGGTCAGCCTCGATTCTCCTTATGGAAAAGATTTTGCAAGAGCCTGCCAAATTCCAATCACAACGATCACCAGCGAACTTGGTGTCGATGCAGACTGGCATGTTGCCGTCACTGCCGAAACACAGAAATACACAGCATTTGTATTAGCCGGACCAAATGGCGTAAACATTCGTTCTCGAATTCCAATTCTTGGCGCACATATGGCGGCAAACGCGGGGCTAGCAATCGCAATGCTTATTACCGCAGGTTTCGATGCAAATAAAATCGCCACCGCTGTCGCCGAGGGAATTAATGCCTACCTGCCTGGTCGCACAGAACTTGTATCCGGAGAAACCGGTCCGAGTGTTTATGTTGATTTTGGACATAGTCCAGACGCATTCTTAAATACTCTTTCTGCAGTTAGAAAAGTTACTGACGGAAAAGTCATCATGGTGTTTGGTGCCGATGGTGACCGCGATGCATCAAAGCGACCAGCTATGGCAACGGTTGCCGCCGAGGGTAGCGACATTCTCGTTATCACGGATCATCATCCAAGATTCGAAGACCCGGCTTCGATTAGGAAAACTTTGGTTGACGCGGCACGAGCGGCGAGGCCGGAACTCGAACTTTACGAAGTGTCACCACCCGAAGCCGCGATTCGCAAAGCAGTATCGCTGGCAACCACCGGCGATGCGATACTTTGGGCCGGCCCTGGCCACCAGGATTACCGTGACATTCGTGGAGTTCGCACTCCTTATTCCGCTCGACATGAAGCCAGGGAAGCTTTAAAAGAAAACGGTTGGTCATGATCGAACTATCAGTTGCCAGCATCGCAAGTTTCATCGAAGGTACGGTTCACGGGGACGGACAGGCTGTCATTACAGGTTCGGTTGAAACCGATTCGAGATTGGTGAAGCCGGGCTCACTGTTTGTGGCGAAACTCGGCGAAACCACAGATGGGCACCTATTTGCGGTGGCCGCACAAAATGCCGGAGCAGTTGCAGTCGTGGTTGAAAAACTGGTTTCGGACGTAGGCATTCCTCAGATTGTCGTTAAAGATTCGGTTCTGGCACTAGGCGAATTAGCGAAACATGTTCTCGCAGAAATTCGTAAAAAATCAAAATTAAAAGTTATTGGCATAACTGGTTCAAATGGTAAAACCACAACCAAAAACATGCTTAAAGAAATACTCAGCAGGTCAGGCCAGACCATTGCCCCAATCGAGTCTTATAACAACGAAGTCGGCGCACCATATTCGATTCTGCAAACGACTTACGAGACCGAATACCTCGTTGTCGAATTGGGCGCCGGTGGTCCTGGCAGCATCGAATACCTAACCAAGATTTGCCAACCAGATATCGGAGTGGTACTCAAGGTAGGTTTGGCACACGTTGGTGAGTTTGGCGGAATCGAATCAACTGCAAAAATAAAATCCGAATTAGCCGCAAACCTTGACTCTTCGGCGACATTGATATTGAACGCCGACGACTCATTCGTGCGCGAGATGACGAAAATCAGCAAAGCTAGAAATATTTGGTTCGGAACCTCTGCGGAAAGCAACTATCAAGTTTCAAATGTTTCGCTTTCGATCCAGGGAACTTCCTTTGCACTTCAGTGGCCAGACGGCGAAGTAAGCAATTTGAACTTGCAAATTCTTGGTGAGCACAATGCCATGAATGCCGCGGCAGCGGCTGCCGTCGCTGATCAGCTGAAGTTGCCAAGAGTTCAAACCATTGCGGCTCTCGAGGCGATGAAGATTGCCGAACGCTGGCGAATGCAATTAGTAAATCGCGCTGACGGCATCACCGTTATTAATGACGCATATAACGCCAGCCCCGATTCCACAAAGGCGGCGCTGCAAACTCTCGCTCAGCTTGGTAAAACTGGTCGTCGAACAATTGCCGTTATCGGCGAGATGGCAGAGCTCGGAGATTTTTCAAAGGAACAGCATGATGCCATCGGGCGCATTGCCGTTCGGTTAAACATCGATCAGGTAATTGCTGTCGGGCCAGGGGCGAAACTCGTTCACATGGGCGCCGAACAGGAAGGCTCGTGGGCGGGAGAGTCTAAATACTTTGAATCGATTGACGAGGCAAAAGCATATCTTCGTGAAATGCTTATGCCTGGTGACCTAGTGCTCGTGAAGTCTTCGAAGTCGGCGAATTTGCGGTACCTGGGCGACGAATTAATGGAGGTTAGCTTTTGAGAGCTATCTTGCTGGCCGGCGGAGTCGCCATGGCTTTTACGCTTTTCGCAACTCCCGCATTTATTTGGCTGTTTCGCAAACTTCGTTGGGGGCAATTCATCCGCGAAGACGGCCCACAGTCGCACCACACTAAACACGGAACCCCAACCATGGGTGGCGTTGTCATTATCGTTGCGGCGGTACTCGGATATTTTGTGGGAAAGCTCGCGAACTTCGAAACTCCGACTGTCTCAGCGCTACTTATTTTGTTTATGTTGGTCGGGCTCGGACTAGTCGGCTTCATCGATGACTTCATAAAAACTCACAAGCAACGAAGCCTTGGCTTATCGGGTTGGGCAAAAATTGCTTTGCAGGGGGTAGTCGCTACCGCTTTTGCGCTGCTGGCGTTGCAATTTCCCAACGAGAACAATTTGACACCTGCTTCAACTCAAATTTCATTGGTGCGAGACACCGGGCTCGATCTAATGATGTTTGGCTCCACAGTCGGAGTAATCCTTTTTGTTATCTGGATTTACGTGCTGGTCGCTTCGGCTTCGAACGGAGTGAATATAGCTGACGGTTTAGATGGTTTAGCAACCGGCTCTACGATTATGGCGATTGGCGCCTATACGGTAATTGGATTCTGGGAGTTCAACCAAGCCTGTGGAACAGTAATTGAAAACGTTGCGCATTGTTATTCAGTTCGCGATCCACTTGATATTGCGGTGGTTGCGTCGGCAATAGTTGGCGCCCTTACTGGATTTCTTTGGTTTAACACTTCACCGGCACAAATTTTTATGGGAGATACCGGCTCGCTTGGTCTAGGTGGCGCGCTTGCTGCCCTCGCCATTATTTCTCGTACCGAATTGCTTTTGATTTTGATTGGTGGAATTTTCGTGATCGTTACCGGTTCGGTGGTGCTGCAGCGCGCCTACTTTAAAGTAACTAAATGGCGAACCGGCACGGGCAAGCGAATATTTTTAATGAGCCCACTGCATCACCACTTTGAACTGAAGGGCTGGGCGCAAATCACGGTGGTGGTTCGTTTTTGGATCATCGCTGGCCTTTGTGTGTTGAGCGGAATTGGTTTGTTCTACGTTGAGTGGATCTACGGCTAGACAGCAATGAAAGATTTGTCGCAACTTACAAGTTGGCACTCAGATTGGAAAGACCTGAGAGCAGTCGTCTTTGGTCTCGGTATGAGTGGCTTTTCGGTTGCAGATACGTTAGCCGAATTAGGTTCGAATGTACTAGTGGTTGCCGAAAAGGCCGAGCATGAACTTGTCGACATTCTCAACGTGCTTGGAGTGCCACACTTAACCGGTGAAGCAGCCACCGGTGTGCCGAATGAAGTTGTGCAATTCAAACCCGAAGTTCTAATCACTTCGCCAGGGGTAAAACCGGACCATCAACTTTTATTGTGGGCAAAATCAAATGAGATTCCAATTTGGGTTGATATAGACCTAGCTTGGCGCCTTCGAGATAAAACCGACAAGGTTGCCGAATGGGTTCTAGTTACCGGCACAAATGGCAAAACCACAACGGTTCAATTGACCACGGCCATGTTGAACCGGGGCGGTAAAAAAGCAATTGCCTGCGGAAATATCGGAACGCCAATTCTTGATGCCATTCGAGACCCGAGTGGGTTCGATTGCCTTGTCGTCGAACTCTCAAGCTTTCAACTGCATTACCTAGGCAAAATTGAACCGCACACGAGTGCTGTTTTAAATCTTGCTGATGATCACCTAGATTGGCACGGAAGCTTTGAAGCTTATAAAGATGCGAAGGCAAAGGTGTACGAAAACACTCGGGTTGCTTGCATCTATAACGTGAATGATGAAACCACCGAAAGGCTGGTTGAAAACGCGGATGTAATCGAAGGCGCA
>JBJTNR010000087.1:0-4313 GCA_046074145.1 Rhodoluna sp. | reverse complement strand
CCAGATCCAAGAAGAGACTGGCGCTGAAATTTCGATTGAAGACGACGGAACCGTGTACATCGGCGCAACCGACGGACCTTCTGCCGAAGCTGCAAAGGCAGCGGTAAACGCAATCGCCAACCCGCACGTGCCAGAAATCGGAGAGCGATTCTTGGGAACTGTTGTGAAGCTTGCCACCTTCGGTGCCTTCGTTTCGTTGGTCCCAGGAAAAGACGGTCTGCTACATATTTCAGAACTAAAGAAGCTTGCCGGAAAGCGCGTTGAGAACGTTGAAGATGTTCTCGAGGTTGGCCAGAAGCTTCAGGTTGAAATCACCAAGATCGATGACCGAGGAAAGCTTTCGCTTGCTCCGGTTGTTGAAGGTGAAGATGCCGCAACTTCGGATTCAGACGAAGAGTAATTAAAGAAAGCCTGATTGATTTATGAGCGAAGTAATTTTTCCGCTTGACCAATCAGACCTGTCGTTCACCGCTTCGGGAGGTAGTTCGGTTCGCCGAACTATTCTTCCGAGCGGTGTTCGTGTTTTAACTGAGCATATGCCGGGCGCTCAGAGCGTCTCAATCTCATTTTCGGTCGCAGTTGGATCCCGCGATGAAACTAATGGGCACTTTGGCTCCACGCATTTTCTTGAGCACCTGCTGTTCAAGGGAACTAAAAAGCGAACTGCACTCGACATCGCAATCGCATTTGATTCGGTGGGTGGTTCATCCAACGCATCCACCGGCAAAGAGCACACCAGCTACTACGCTCGAGTGCAAGATTCGGCGCTACCGATTGCTGTGGAAGTAATCGCTGACATGCTTACTTCGTCGCTAATTGACAAAAAAGAATTCGAAAATGAACGCACTGTAATTCTCGAAGAGTTGGCGATGAACGATGACGACCCACAGGATGTCGCACACGAAGCCTTCGCCGAGGCCGTGCTTGGTTCGCACGCACTGGGTCGCCCAATCGGCGGCACCAAAGAAACCATCGGCGCGGTTACTCGTGATGCGGTCTGGGAGCACTACCAGGCAAATTATCGCCCGCAAGATTTAGTTATTGCCGCAGCCGGCGGAGTCGAGCACGGCGAACTTATCAAGTTGGTCGAAAAAGCTCTGTTGTCTGCGGGCTGGGATTTAAATAAAAAAGCTGAACCGGTGGAGCGGAGGCTTTTGCAACCGGCAAAAATTTCTCGCGGTAGCGCAATGAAAGTAATTCATCGCCCGATTCAGCAGGCAAATGTTTTGCTTGGCATGCAGGGCCTAATCGCCGACGATGAACGAAGATTTGCAATGGGAATTCTAAACACCGTACTCGGCGGCGGAATGAGCTCAAGGCTTTTTCAAGAGATCAGAGAAAAGCGTGGGCTTGCTTACTCGGTTTATTCGTTCAACCAGGGTTATTCCGACGGTGCTTACTTCGGACTCTACGCAGGCTGTTCTCCAGCCAAGGCGCAAGAGGTTACCAAGTTGATGGTTGCCGAATTTGAAAAGATTGCCACCGACGGAATTCGAGAAGACGAGCTAGTTCTAGCCAAAGGAAATATTTCGGGCAGCCTGGCGTTGAAATTTGAAAGCACCGCTGCTCGCATGAACCGCCTAGTCAGCGCCGAAATCGTAAATGGAGAATTCTTCGATCTCGATGATTCTCTATCGCACATTAATTCGGTAACCGCAGCTGATGTTCAATCGCTAGCGGCAAATCTTGCCAGTCGCGAGCGTTCGTTGGTTGCAGTGGGCGATGTTAAAGATTCAACTTTCGCCGAATTTATCTAAATTTATTTATGATTAGCAGATGAGCATAAAAGTAGCCGTGGTAGGCGCAACCGGTCGCATGGGCAAACTTGCCCTTGAGCTCATCGATGCCGCCCAGGATATGCATCTGCATGCGGCGATTGATTCAAAGGGCGAATTAGATCAGGCTCTCGGTGCAGATGTAATTTTTGATGTCACTCGAATTGAGGTAAGTGAAAAAATTGTTGATTTCGCAATTGCGAATTCGATAAAAATTGTGGTTGGCACTAGTGGCTGGTCTCAAGCCAAGCTTGCAGAATTACAGAAAAAGCTAAGCCCAAATTCGGGTGTTGTTATCATCCCTAATTTTTCAATCGGCTCAATGCTCGCGAGCGCTTTTTCAGCGCAAGCCGCAAAGTTTTTCGATTCCATCGAAATTGTCGAAGCCCACCACGCCAGAAAAATCGATTCACCGTCTGGCACAGCTGTTCGAACCGCAGAGATGATCGCCGAGGCTCGCAAGGGAATGACTCAACCGCTGATTCCTGGAGTGGGACAAGCCGCCAGAGGAGAAGTGGTTGCCGGTGTACCAATTCATTCGCTGAGACTCACCGGCGTATCTGCTAAACAAGATGTGCAACTTGGCGGCGAAAGTGAATTGCTAACCATTAGCCACGAAACAACTTCGGTGCGAGCCTATGCGAATGGCATTTTGCTCAGCCTTCGATTCGCAACAAAAAATTCGGGCCTAACGGTCGGCCTGCAAAGCGTTGTCGACTTCTAAAGTCGGGGCCATCGTGATGAGCGCGTTGCTCATCATGTATGTCGCGCTACTTTCAAACACCGGAATTTCCCTGCTGAATTCACAAACCGCAATCGGCAAAATAATGGGCGCTTTGATTTTGCTATTTCCGATTATCGGCGCTTGGACCATCGTCGTCGAGCTCAGATTTGGTTTGGCGGCGGAAAAACTTTGCCAACGCGTCGAGATCGAAGGCGGTTGGCCAGATTTAGGTATCGAAGTTAGGCCTAGTGGCCGAGCTGTTAAGTCATCGGCCGATGCGGCATTTGCCAAGTGGCGAGACGCGGCTGCAGAAAAACCAGATGACTGGCACAGCTGGTTTAACCTCAGCTTGGCCTATGACGCTTGCGCAGATCGCCGTCGCGCTCGAGGTTCAATGCGCAAGGCTATCGCCCTGTCTAAGCGCGGATAATTTTTGCTCGTCTTAGCCCGATGTAAATCTGGCAACCTAAGCAAAAACCAAAATAAGCCTGCAGTGTCGATGCAGCAAATAGTGCCGCGGCTGCAATTGCGACACCTGCAGAAACATTCGCCAGGTGAAGCGCAATTCCAATTACCGAAACAAAGAGCCCGACTGCTTGAGCAAATTTTGGCGGGCGTGGATCTTCGAGTTCGCTAGCCGGCTTGAGGCGTGGCTTTACGAAGGTTTTGAAAATCCAAGCAAAAGGATGCTGCTGAGTTCCAAAAATTGCACCAATCGCAAACAAAAATGCAACCAGAATCAGCAGGTTGTATGCAATGGTGAGAGTCGAGGCATCCAGGCTCAAAAAGAAAATAATGATGCTGAACACGTTGGTGATTGCCGCGCCGAAGCGTGGGCCGCGTGGGTCGATGCCCTGTGGAATTGAAGTTGATTCGCTCATTAGATTTCGAAGTTTCCTAGTTCGTCTTGGATAGTTTGGGTTTTTGCAGCCCCGCCAATTCTCGAAGTTACTCGACCTTTAGGGTCAAGCACGAAAGTGGTCGGAGTCTGCAAGATTTTGTATTTTTTGGCTAGATCAATTCGGTCAGTTATGTCTATTTCGATGTGCAACATATCTGGAGTCTGTTCTTCTAGCTCGGCAAACGCTCTTGCAGTTTGACGGCATGAGGTGCAAAATTCACTCGAGAATTGCAAGAAGGTAACCCGCTTGCCAAATTTCGTGACCGGCTGACCGTTTTTGATTGCAGCAAGCTCCAACAGGTCAACGACTTCGCCGGAACCAATTGCCTTAGCGCGACCGGTTCGAACGCTCCATAAGACTCCGGCGGCTACCGCGAACGCGATTAAGCCGGCGACGAGAAGTAGGCGTGAATCGAGAGGCATGCCACAAGGCTAGGGCTAGAAATCGAGTCGACCCCTTGTGTTGCCAAGTGTTACAAGCCCCAGCGGATAGGCTGGAGGGATGTCAGACATCAAATTCCGTAGCGACGTGACCGTAGAGCTAGTGCGTTCCAGTGCATCCGATGCAGACGTGCTATTTGCGGCTCGTGTTTCGACCCAGGGAGAGCAGACTCTAGAGTCAGCCGCCGCTCACGTGGATGCCTCAGAAGATGAAAAGCGCTCGAAGGGCCTAATCAATTACCTAATGCGCGACCGCCACGGTTCGCCGTTCGAGCACAACTCGATGACTTTTTATGTTCAAGCACCGATTTTCGTGTTTCGCGAATTCATGCGTCACCGCATTGCAAGTTACAACGAAGAATCCGGTCGCTATAAAGAATTGAACCCAGTGTTTTACGTGCCGGCTCCTGACCGCAACCTAGTTCAGATTGGCAAGACCGGTCACTACGAATTTGTCCCGGGCACCGCTGAA
>JBJTNR010000086.1:0-4480 GCA_046074145.1 Rhodoluna sp. | reverse complement strand
TAATGTTTTCTTCCGAGACATCGACTTAGACAATCCGGACTACGACTTCCCGGATACAACGTTTGAGGTTCGCGGTGCAATGCGACTGGGGTTCCGCCAGCTCGATGCGGATCGCTGGCCTGCATCGCAAGCTGACGCACTTCGCCAGCATGTGGGGAATGATGGCGCTTCGATTCTTAATAGCCGGTGCACTTCTTTACTTAATTCGATTCCGTAATCCGGTGAAATTCACTCGCATCGAAGTGCTTGCTTCGCTCGGCATTGCGGTAACCCTCGCCTGCGTAATGACGGTTGAAACCACCGGTATCTACATCACCTCGGCAACCAATGCGGGTTTAATCATTTCTCTGTCGATTTTGTTCACGCCGATTGTCGAAGGTTTGGTCAGCAAATTCTGGATGCCGCGACAGTTTTATTTATCTGCAATCGGCGCCGTGCTCGGTGTGGGTTTACTGGTAAGTGGAAACGGATTCCAGTCGCCTAACTTGGGTGATGCTCTGATGTTGGTTGCCGCTGTGTTTCGTGCGGTTCACAATGTTGCACAGAGTCACTTCACCAAGGGTAAGAAAGTCGACACCACCAACATAACGATCTTGCATTTGACTTTCGCGGGTTTGATTTTCTTTTTTATCGATGCACCTGGAACGGTAAATGCGGCATTGACCTACGGAGTTCGCGAGTGGGTCTTGCTAGGAATCTTGGTCGTGTTCTGCACCGTTTACGGATTCATGGTCATGCTTTGGGGAATCCGTCGTACCTCTGCATCGCGAGTTGCCTTGCTGCAAGGCACCGAGCCGATCTGGGCGGTAATCATCGCAGTAGTGATCGGTGGCGAAACCATGGGATGGTTAGGCGCACTTGGCGGTGCGGTAATTGTTGGAGCATGCTATTGGGGTCTCGGCATCGAGAACAAAGCTCGAACCGCTCGCCTTGCTGGTCTAAACGACTAAGGCATTCGCAGCGGAGTTGCCGGAAGTCTTTCCTGCGCAAACCACTTTTGCTTGTATCCAAATTCTGACGACATCAGATCTAAGAATGGCTTGGCATCAAATTCCTCTGGCCCCATCACGCCGGCACCTTTCCAAAGTCCAGTTGCGATTAGCTCGAGAGCAATCAGTGGATTGAAAGCTGTTTGCGCAACCACGCACTGAGCTTCGATATCAGCCATGGTTTCTGCGTTATCTGCCACGTGATAAATGTATGTTGCCCGCTCGCGACCGTCTTTATCTTTGCCGGTAACCAGTGCACCAGCACAAGTCTTACCGGTCATGCGAGGTCCAATCGTTGCCGGGTCTGGCAAGACAGCAGCAACCATGTCGCGCGGAGCAACTTCGACCGGCCCCTGTGCAGAACGCACGCGCTTTGGTTTGGTTGCATCAAGCCCAAGCGTGTGCAGAGTTTTCAGAATCGAAATGAACTGTTGACCCAGTCCGTATTTGAAAGTGACACGATTCGCACGAATGTTTCGTGGCAACATTGTGATTTCTTCGTGTTCTACGTTTACACACTCAACCGAACCGATTCCCTCGGGGAACTCAAAAATCTCTGGCTCGCTAAACGGCTCGGTGGTGAACCAGCCCTTGTCGCGCTGATAAATCATCGGCGGGTTTAGGCATTCTTCGATGGTGGTCCAGATTGAAAATGAAGGCGCAAAAATTTCTTCGCCCTCGTCATTTTTCACGGATAAATTGCCGCCATCCTTGACGCTGATTTCATCGATTTCGCTGAACAGATGATCATGCGCGTAACGTGCAAAAACATTCGATAGTCCGGGTTCGACGCCCATGCCAATCAGCGCTAGCTTGCCTGCTCGTTCCCACTGCTCGCTGAGTGCATATTGCGCGTCGCCAAGTTTGATTCCCGGCTTGTGGAATGGGTCGGACTCGTGCGGCTCTGACAGACTCAACGCCATATCGACGTAGTTCACACCTGCGGTAAATGCGCCTGAGAAAACTGTAGGCAAAAACTTCGGTTCGACTGCATTAATCAGGTGCGTAATGCCGTGTGCCTTAGAAAGATCTGCCACGTTGGCAGCATTCGAAGCGTCAATTTTTGCAGCTAAGAATCGTGCCGCGACATCACCGCCGTGACGCTTTTCGATCCAGGCGATAGTTTTTTCGGCGCGGTTTAGGTCGTAGTCAGAAACCACAAACAGTTCATAAAAGTCTATGGTGGCTGCAATTTTTGCAATTGCATCGCCAACACCGCCGGCACCGACTAACAAAATTCTCATAGTTCTAGCCTACCTACGGAAGTCAGTCGACTATTCCAGGCAAAGAAAAATCCCGCTCGAACAATGTCGAGCGGGATAAATCTTCGTAAGAAAACTTACTTAAGGGTTACCTTTGCACCGGCGCCCTCAAGAGCAGCCTTTGCCTTCTCAGCAACATCCTTCTTTGCACCCTCAAGGATGGTTGCAGGTGCACCGTCGACAAGAGCCTTAGCTTCGCCTAGACCTAGGTTGGTCAATGCACGTACTTCCTTGATAACTGCAATCTTCTGGTCGCCCGATGCGTCAAGAACAACGTCAAATGCGTCCTTCTCTTCTGCAGCAGCGCCACCAGCAGCTCCACCAGCAGGTGCAGCAGCTGCAACTGCAACAGGTGCAGCAGCGGTTACTTCGAATACTTCTTCGAACTTCTTAACGAACTCTGAAAGCTCGATTAGTGATAGCTCCTTGAAGCCATCGATTAGCTGGTCTGTAGTCAGCTTTGCCATGATGTTTCTCCTTGTTTTTTAAAGTGTTTGTAAAGCTTGGGTTTAGGCTGCTTGCTTTGCGCGTAGCGCGTCGACAGTGCGAACTGCCTGAGAAAGCGGGGCTTGGATAGTTGAAGCAGCTTTGTACCTTGAAGCCTTGAACATTCCAGCGGCCTTCGCCAATAGAACTTCGCGGGTTTCAAGATCAGCAAGCTTCTTAACCTCTTCAGCAGAAAGTGCGACTCCATCAAGGATTCCGCTCTTCACAACTAGTAGAGGATTTTCCTTAGCAAAATCACGCATTGACTTTGCAACGGCAACAGCGTCACCAGATGCAAAAGCGAGAGCGGTTGGTCCGAAAAGCTGGCCGTCAAAAGCGGTTACTCCAGCGTTCTTTGCAGCGATCTCAATCAGGGTGTTCTTTGCTACGGCGTATGTTGCATTCTCACTGATTGAACGGCGAAGCTGCTTTAGCTGGCCTACAGTTAGTCCGCGGTACTCGGTTAGAAAGACGGCGTTTGAGTTCTGGAATAGACCAGTTAGCTCAGCTACCTTCTCGACCTTGTTCGCCATGGCGCTCCTTGATAGTTATTTGTCGGTAGCCCCGGGAAATAAAAAATGCTCCATGCAGACGCATAGAGCAGCAAAATTCAAACGAATTAAAACTTCTTCACACACCTGCGTGGGTTGACACTTTCGTATCCTTCGTTGCTTCACAAAATTGCTTCTGTAAAAGGCAAAACCGACGGTCTTTGGCTGTTTATAAGCCTATTAGACCGCCGGTTTAGGCGCAAGTGCGGGTTTTTAGCCCTTAGTCTTTGTAGCGTTTGGCACGTGGGCGGCCCTCGGATTTCGGCTTATCTGCCCATCTGCCTTTTCCGTTTCCGCCATAGTTTGAGCGACCGCCGCCAGACCTTCCGCCTCGACCACGGGATTCGCCGCCATCACGGCGTGAACCACCGCGACTGTCGCCAAAATCTAGTTCTTCTGGAGCCGGAGGTGGCGCGATCGGACCAGCCAGCTGTGCCAGCAGGTCGCTCGCCGGGCGAACATCCGAGAAAATCGCATCGCGTTCGGCACGACGCAGTAGGTCTTCCATGCGACGACGACGAGAACGCGGAATCAAAGTGATCACGGTTCCGGTGTTGTGGCCGCGACCGGTTCGACCTGAGCGGTGTAGGTAAGTTTTGTATTCCTCTGGCGGGTCAACCTGAATAACGAACGCAACGTCATCTACGTGGATACCGCGAGCAGCAACGTCGGTTGCCACAAGCACGCGGGCGCCGCCTTTGGTAAAACGCTCTAGGTTTCGGTTTCGTTGGTTTTGGTTTAGGTCACCGTGAAGACGAGCAGCCGGAACTCCAGCCTGAGTGAGGCTTTCACTTAGGCGCTCGGCGGTCATCTTGGTGCGAGTAAAGATGATTGATTTACCTTCACCTTGAACCAGGCGTAAAAGAACCTGAGAACGATCTTCGGTGTCGACCACCATAACTCGGTGTTCGATGTTCGCAGTGTCTGACTCTTCGTTTGGAACTTCGTAAACATAAGGTGCTGGCAAGAATTCTTTAACCAGCGCGTCAACCTCACGGTCTAGAGTTGCCGAGAACAAAAGCTTTTGGCTGTCTCCGGTTGCGCGCATGATTCGGCGCACGCCTTCGATAAATCCCAGATCACACATGTGATCGGCTTCATCGACCACAAGAGTTTCAACTTCTGAAAGATCGATGATGCGCTGGGAAATTAGGTCTTCTAGACGACCAGGTGTTGCCACCACGATGTCGAC
>JBJTNR010000085.1:0-4053 GCA_046074145.1 Rhodoluna sp. | reverse complement strand
GCCGCCGGCGTGAATTGCCCCTGCAGCAGTCGTCGTAGCGCACGGTGGCGTGAGCCGTCGGTTTCCAGAAGCGAACGACGGGCTTCTTCTTGTTCGCTATCTACCTCTTCGAGGTTGGTGAAACGTTCTGAAGTAAAGGTTTCCGAATCGCGAAGCACTTTAACGATGTCGTGGTAGCCCATGACCGAGAAGAATCCGTGGTTTGGAGCCTCCTCTTCATTCCAGTGAATTGGGCTTTCCTGGCGAAGGGTTTTGAAGGCGTCCCATGGGGCGCCGTTTGCGAATAGGTCCAAGTCGGCAAGATTGATCTTCGACGCTGAAGTCATGGTGTCTCCTAGATTGTTCGGATGCTAACAATCTAAACCCATTTGTTTCCTAAACACCAACATTGACTGAATTGTTATCTAAATGACGGAAACTTTGAGAAAATTAGCTGTTCACTGAATTGAACACAAAGAAAAGAGATTCGATGGCTGGGGCACACACACTTCGCGAAACGGAACGTCACGTCGACGAACGTCTCGCCGGAATGGACATCGATTTCCAGGCAATGGCCGTAACCTCAAACCTTTTCCGTGCCGCCACCGCAGTTCGCAACCACCTCGAGCGTTCGGTGCTCGCACCACACGACCTCTCCTGGTCGGCATTCGTGGTGCTCTGGGTGGTTTGGATTTGGGAAACTTCAGAAACTCGTGAAATCGCTGCCGAAGCTGGTTTCTCAAAAGCAACCCTGACCGGTGTTTTGAACACCCTCGAAAAGCGCGGTCTAGCCTCACGCAAACGAAGCAAAGACGACGGTCGGTTGGTGCTAGTCACGCTCTCGGCCAAAGGTCGCAAATTGATGGAGCAGCTCTTCCCGCTGTTCAACAAAGAAGAACAGTTCATTGCTTCAGCGCTTAGCGTTGGTTCGCAAAAAACCGCTGCCGAAGCACTTCGAAAAATTACCGAAAAGATCGAAGAGAAAAACTAATTACCGGCAGGCGTTGATAAACGCCTTGGTGATTTCTAACTCCACGGCATCCACGTCGAAGTTGTCTTCCGGGTGCCACTGCAAGCCAAATGCCCAGTTCTTGGCGTTGTCGTAACGAACCGCCTCAACGTGGCCTTCGGCGGCATGGGCAATGGGGGTTACCCCGGCACCGAGTTCCTTGATGATCTGGTGGTGGTAACAAGACGCCTGAGCGGTAACGCTGCTAATACCCAGTTCCAACTGATTGGCCTCGAACGTTACCGGTGCCACATGGTGGCGGTGTGGCTCGGGCATGTGCTGAAGCAACTTGCCACCTAGTGCAACGTTAGTGATCTGGGTGCCGCGGCAAACCGTTAGCAGCGGTAAGCCCTTTTCGAAAACATATTTCACAAGAGATAAATCAACCTCGTCCTGAAGGTCGTCGATGCCGTAAAGCTCTTCGGAACTTGCTTCTTCGCCGTAGGTTTTCGGGTTCACGTCAGAACCACCCGGCATCAGCACGCCGTCGATGTCTTTGAGTCGTTCGTCCCAGTTTGAACCGGCAACAGGGAGCAGGGTCAGAGGTTCGCCACCGGCGGCCCACACCAATTCGAGCAGGCGGCGGGCATTGACCACGCCGGCATAGCGGGTGACCGATGTTGATTCGGCGAAGCTTCCGAGGATTGCGATGCGTGGTCGTTGGTTTCCAGACATGAGCTACTTCCAAATTGTTATAAAAGTTGGTTTTACCTTGGTCTAACTATGCCATAAAGTAAATCATTAGTAACCGAACGAATATCCACCCTTCGGGAATTCTGACAAAGGAGCCAGAGGCAATGACATTCATTGAAGTAGCCGGTGCCAAAATCGACACCAGACACTACATCAACGGGCAACGAGTAGCCTCCGCCGAGACCTTCAAAAACACTTCGCCAATCGATGGAACCTTTCTTGGTGAAATCTCGTCGGGCGGCGAAGCAGAGGTAAACCAAGCTGTCGCCGCAGCCAAAGCCGCCTTCCCAGGCTGGTGGAAACTAGGGCCAAAAGGGCGAGGCGCACTGCTCCACAAGCTTGCCGATCTGGTTGAAGAAAACATCGAAACCCTCTCCCAACTAGAAACCATGGACAACGGATCGTTGCTACGCTCACACCGCCGCGGAGTAATGCCACGCGTTGCCATGAACATTCGCTTCTTCGCCGACTACGCGATGAACGATCTAAAACACGAAGACTTCGAAACCCGCGGCCACACCAACAAAGTGAGCTGGGACCCATCGGGTGTAACAGCAATCATCACCCCGTGGAATGCGCCGTTAATGCTTGCCACCTGGCGCATCGGCCCTGCCCTGGCATCTGGCGACACTGTGGTGCTAAAGCCAGCCGAGTGGACTCCACTCTCGGCAAGCTTCTTCGCCGACCTAACCAAGCAGGCTGGAATTCCCGACGGCGTATTCAACGTGGTGCAGGGCTACGGTCGCACAGCCGGTGCAGCCCTAACCAGCCACAAAGATCTTGCCCGAATCGCCTTTACCGGCTCGGTACCAACCGCGAAGATCATCGCAAAAGCTGCCGCAGAAAACCTCGTGCCATGCTCGTTCGAGCTCGGAGGCAAGAGCCCGCTCATCGTCTTCCAAGACGCCGACCTAGACCTAGCCGCAACACTGGCCGTTGAGCAATACGACAACGCCGGTCAGGTGTGCCTATCGGGCACCCGAATTTTGGTGCATGAATCGATCGTCGACGAATTCGCCGCCAAGTTCCGCGAAAAGGCTGCGCTCGTAAAGCAGGGTGACCCTCGCGACGAAACCACCGACATCGGCCCTCAGATTCACCAAGTTCACTTCGACCGCGTTAAAGGCTTCGTAGACCGCGCCCGCGAAGAAGGACAAGAGATCATCATGGGTGGAACCCCGAACGATGAGCTTGGCGGGCTTTACTTCAACCCAACACTTGTGCTTGAACCAACTCCCGGCAGCGAAATCGTTACCGCCGAAATCTTCGGCCCGGTATTGGATATGCAAAAGTTCAGCACCGACGAACAGGCCGTGCAGATGGCCAACGACACCGAATTTGGGCTGGCGGCAACCGTGGTAACTGGTAGTCGCGAGCGCGCCGAGCGAGTTACGGCAGAACTGGTTGCCGGAACCATTTGGGTCAACTGCTTCTTCGTGCGCGATCTTCGAGCACCATTCGGTGGTTCGAAGAAGAGCGGCATTGGGCGTGAAGGTGGCGTGTGGTCGTTCGACTTCTACGCCGACGTAAAGAACACCGTGTTTTCTCCAAACGGATGGAAGGAATAAGAAAAATGGGTGAAGTAGTAGGCGCAGCACTCTTGGCACACGTGCCAACCATCATGCTGCCTGAAGCGGTTCGCAAAGACCTCAACAATGGCGAGGAAATTAGCCTCGTCCCTGGTTTGAAGAAACTTCGTAAAGATGTTTTTGAAACCCTCGACTACGACACCGTGGTTGTTTTGGATTCGCACTGGGCAACAACCGTGGAGTTCGTAATCACCTCGGCCGCCGAACGCTCGGGACTATTCACTTCGGAAGAACTTCCTCGTGGCATGACCCAGATTCCTTACGCAATCAAGGGCGACCCTGAACTTGCAAAGGCAGTGGCCAACTACGACGAAAAGAACGGCACCTGGGTTACCCCGATTTCAGACCCACACCTGCCCATCTTCTATGCAACCGTAAACCTATGGCACTACCTAGGACGTGGTCTCGATGACAAGGCTTGGATCTCGATGTCGGTTTGCCAGACCGGAACTCCGGAAGACTTCATTCGTGCCGGCCGCGCACTCGGCGAAGCCATTCGCGACTCAGACCGCAAGGTGCTACTCGTGGCATCGGGCGCGCTAAGCCACACCTTCCACAAACTTCGCGATCTACGCAAGCACGAAGCTTCAGACCCAAAGCACATCTACTCGAAGGAAGCCTACGAGTACGACCTACAGGTCTTGGAATGGATGAAGGCTGGCGACCACAAGGCCGTCCTAGACGACTTCGACAACTTCCGTAAGTTCAAGCCTGAAGCCTGCTTCTGCCACTACCTAGCCAGGGCCGGCGCCATCGGTGAAGATGCTTGGAAGTCGAAGGGTG